>NZ_JACZCQ010000003.1:600000-845013 GCF_014904705.1 Nisaea sediminum | reverse complement strand
GCAAAAGCCCATGCGCGAATACAGGTGGCATGCTGGGAAAAGCGAAGGGCCCGCCGCGAACGGGTCGCGGCGGCCTCTTTCTGGGGTAGGGGGCCCCGTTTATCCGGTCAGCTGCAGCCCGATGTTCCGCCGCAGGTGTCGCATTTCAGGCAGGTGCCGTTGCGCACCAGGGTGAAGTTGCCGCATTCGCCGCAGCTTTCGCCCTCGTAGCCCTTGATGCGGGCCTCGCGGATCCGGTTCAGCTTTTCGTCCACCGCATCCATGACCGTTTCAGAGACGGTGACCGATGCCGACTTCTCGATCGTCGTGGTCACGGTCGCGGCCTGCGTCGTGGCGGCCATCACCGGCTGGGCGTTGTCGGTGCCGGTCGCCTTGACCGTCTGCGACTGGCCGCCCTGCAGCACCACGAGGTTCTTGCGGACGTAACCGCGGCTGGTGATGGTGCCGACCTTCTCCATGAGCTGGGCCTTGGCCGCGTCGACCGCGTTCTCGTCGTCGCCGTCGCCGATGCTGTCGGGCAGCAGGTCGTCGGTCTCGACATGGCTGAGGTCGTGGCGGTCGAGATAGGAGATCGCCAGCTCGCGGAAGATGTAGTCGAGGATCGAGGTCGCCATCTTGATCGCGTCGTTGCCGGAGACCATGCCCTGCGGCTCGAAGCGGGTGAAGGTGAAGGCGTCGACATATTCCTCCAGCGGCACGCCGTACTGCAGGCCGATGGACACCGCGATGGCGAAATTGTTCATCAGCGAGCGGAAGGCGGCGCCTTCCTTGTGCATGTCGATGAAGATCTCGCCGAGCTTGCCTTCCTCGTATTCGCCGGTCCGGAGGTAGACCTTGTGACCGCCGACATTGGCCTTCTGGGTGTAGCCCTTGCGGCGGTGCGGCAGGCGGCGGCGTTCGGCGGCGCGCTCGATGATCCGCTCGACGATCCGCTCGGCAACGATCGGGGCCTTCACGGCGGCCGGCGCCTCCAGCAGTTCCTCGAGATCGTCCTCTTCCTCGTCTTCCACCAGGGCGGAGGAGAGCGGCTGGCTCAGCTTGGAGCCGTCGCGATAGAGCGCGTTGGCTTTCAGGCCGAGCTTCCACGAGAGGATATAGGCATCCGAGCAGTCCTGGACCGTCGCCGAATTCGGCATGTTGATGGTCTTGGAGATCGCGCCGGTGATGAAGGGCTGAGAGGCCGCCATCATCCGAATGTGGCTTTCGGTCGAGAGGAACCGCTTGCCGATCCGGCCGCACGGGTTGGCGCAGTCGAACACCGGCAGGTGCTCGTCCTTCAGGCCCGGCGCGCCCTCAAGCGTCATCGCACCGCAGACATAGGTGTTTGTTTCCTCGATCTGCTTTTTGCTGAAACCGAGGCTCTGCAGCATGTCGAAGGAGAGATCGTTCAGCTGTGCGTCGGTGAAGCCGAGCGTGTCGCGGCAGAAATCCTCTCCGAGGGTCCACTTGTTGAAAGCGAACTTGATGTCGAAGGCGCTGGCGACCGCGTCCTGCACCGCCTTCACCTGGGCATCGCCGAAGCCTTTCGCCTTGAGGCTTTCCGGGTTGATGCCCGGGGCACCTTCAAGCGTTCCGTGACCGACCGCGTAGCGGATCATCTCCTCGATCTGATCTTCCTCGTAGCCGAGGTTGCGGAGCGCTTCCGGCACGATGCGGTTGATGATCTTGAAGTAGCCGCCGCCGGCGAGCTTCTTGAACTTCACCAGGGCGAAGTCCGGCTCGATGCCGGTGGTGTCGCAATCCATGACCAGGCCGATGGTGCCGGTCGGGGCGATCACCGTGGTCTGGGCGTTGCGGTAGCCGTGCGTCTCGCCGAGTTCGAGCGCCGCGTCCCAGGCCGCGATCGCGGCCGCGTTGAGCGCGGTGTTGGGGCTCTTCGAGGCGTCGAGCGGCACCGGATTGATCGCGATGTCCTCGTAGCCGGTCTCTTCGCCATAGGCCGCCCGGCGGTGGTTGCGGATGACCCGCAGCATGTGCGCCGCGTTCGGCTCGTATTCCGGGAAGGTGCCGAGCTGGCCGGCCATTTCCGCCGAGGTCTTGTAGGCGATGCCGGTCATCAGGGCGCTGATCGCGCCGCAGAGTTCGCGGCCCTCGTCGCTGTCATAGGAGAAGCCGCTCGCCATCAGCAGGCCACCGATATTGGCGAAGCCGAGGCCAAGGGTCCGGAAGTCATAGGACAGCTTGGCGATTTCCTTCGACGGGAACTGCGCCATCAGCACGGAGATCTCGAGCGTGATGGTCCAGATCCGGGTGGCGTGCTCGAAGGCCTCGATATCGAAGCTGCCGTCCTCGTGCCGGAACTGCATCAGGTTCATCGAAGCGAGGTTGCAGGCCGTGTCGTCGAGGAACATGTATTCCGAGCACGGGTTGGATGCGTTGATCCGTCCCGAGGCTGGGCAGGTGTGCCACTCGTTGATCGTGGTGTCGTACTGGATCCCCGGATCGGCGCAGGACCAGGCCGCGTTGGAGACCTTGTCCCAGAGCTCGGCCGCATTCACGGACTTGGCGACCTTGCCGTCGGTGCGGCGGATGAGGTCCCAGTTCTTGCCCTCCGCGACGGCTTCGAGGAAGTCGTTTGTGACGCGGATCGAGTTGTTCGAGTTCTGGCCGGAAACGGTGAGATAAGCCTCGCTGTCCCAGTCGGTGTCGTAGGTCGGGAACTCGATGGCGGTGTAGCCCTGCTCGGCGAACTGGATGACCCGCTGGACGTAGTTCTCCGGGATCATGACCTTGCGGGCGGCCTTGATGGCCTTTTTCAGCGCCGGATTCTGCTTCGGATCGAAGCGGGCCTCGCCCTCGACACCCTCGGCGTCACGGCAGGCGACCATCACTTCGTTCATGTGCTTCTGAGCGAGTTTGGAGCCGGCGACGAGGGAGGCGACCTTCTGCTCCTCGATCACCTTCCAGTCGATGTATTTCTCGATGTCCGGATGATCGATGTCGACGGTGACCATCTTCGCCGCACGGCGGGTGGTGCCGCCGGACTTGATGGCGCCGGCCGCACGGTCGCCGATCTTCAGGAAACTCATCAGGCCGGAGGACTTGCCGCCGCCGGAAAGCGATTCACCCTCGCCGCGCAGGCGGGAGAAGTTTGAGCCGGTGCCGGAGCCGTATTTGAAGAGCCGCGCTTCGCGGACCCAGAGGTCCATGATGCCACCCTCGTTCACCAGATCGTCGCTGACGCCCTGGATGAAGCAGGCATGGGGCTGCGGATGCTCGTAGGCCGACTTGGAGCGGACCAGCTTGCCGGTCTTGTAGTCGACATAATGGTGACCCTGGGCCGGACCGTCGATCCCGTAGGCCCAGTGCAGGCCGGTATTGAACCACTGGGGGGAGTTCGGGGCCGCCATCTGCCGGCAAAGCATATGGCACATTTCTTCGTAGTAGGTCTTGGCGTCGGCTTCGCTGTCGAAATAGCCGCCCTTCCAGCCCCAGTAAGTCCAGGTGCCGGCAAGACGGTTGAAGACCTGCTTGGCGCTGGATTCGCCGACCGAGCGCTCGGCTTCCGGCAGTTTCGCCAGGGCCTTCTCGTCGGGCTGCATGCGCCAGAGCCACGAGGGAACGTCATTCTCCTCGAACGGCTTCAGCTTTGCGGGGATGCCGGCCTTGCGGAAATACTTTTGCGCCAGGATATCGCAGGCCACCTGCGACCAATCCGCGGGCACTTCGATATCGCTGTTCTGGAACACAACGGAGCCGTCCGGATTCCGGATCTCGCTGCTGGTCTTCCTGAACTTAATACCCGCGTAAGGACCCTTCTTCGCGTCCGTAAACCGGCGATCAATTCTCATGCTTGGAACCCCCCGTTCCGTCAGTCAGTGGCGTTGAGCGCAGACGCCACAAGATCTTGTGGCCAAGGGTTGGGACGATACCGGATTTGGGTTCCTTGAAGCAATGATAAATGAACCGCAGAGGGGGAAAAAATGAATGTTGTGTGAGATTTCGCAGATTTCCGCCGATCACAGGTTTCGTGCGGCGATATGAAAGTAAAATAGAAGTAAAGTTAAAGTAATTCCACCAATCATAATTGGCGAATTTGCGAAAAGCGTATCTTGTTCCGATCATGCATTGCAGATCGGCGGATCGAAGTCTCAAAGCAATGTTCGAGCTTCGCTTTTCTGTCTGAAGGCCCGTGCCAAGCCGTCTCAACAAATAATGCCGTCATCGGGCCCGAGGATCAACACATTTTGTGCGTCGAATTGTCATAAAATCTACATCTAGTGGCTCAGTGCGGGTTTCCGGACTTTACCGCGCGAATGGGGGGAGAGAGCGGTCTGCGGCCCTTGCCTGATGTTCCGTATCTGTGGCTCACTTCACCGCGCTGTACCGGCCGGTCGGCACAAGATCTTGATGAGGAGTGGTTTCATGGATCCGGCAATCTGGCTCGCGTTCGCCGCAGCCTCCTCAGTCATGCTCGCCATTCCAGGGCCGACGGTGATGATGGTTGCGAGCTACGCAATGTCGCGAGGAAGAGACACTGGCTGGGCGACGGTTCCCGGAGTGGCGCTCGGCGACCTGACGGCGATGACCGTTTCGCTGGCCGGCGCCGGCGCGGTGCTCGCCGCCTCGGCTGACCTCTTCACGATCCTCAAGCTCGCCGGCGCTGCCTATCTCGTCTGGCTCGGCATCCAGCTCTGGCGGAGCAAACCTGAGCTTGCCGCCGCACCGGTGTCGAACGGACGACGCGACTGGGCCAAGATGTTCGCGAATGCCTATGTCGTCACCGCGCTCAATCCGAAGGGAATCGTCTTCTTCGTCGCCTTCGTTCCGCAATTCGTCGATCCGGCGCGGCCGCTGCTGGCCCAGTTCGTGATCCTGATCGCGACCTTCGTCATCCTCGGCGCCATCAATGCCGCTTTCTGGGCGGTCATGGCCGGGACCATGCGCAGCCGCTTTTCAAGTACGCGCGCGCTCCGGCTGGTCAACCGCCTGGGCGGAAGCGCGATGATCGGCGCCGGCCTTCTGACGGCGATGACGCGGCGCGCGGCAAGCTAGACAGACATTCAAACCAAGAAACCCAAGGGAGACCCTTCATGCCGATTCTTCGTTACAAGGCCGACTACCGGCCGCTCGACGCTGCGACTCTTGAGCGCTGGAAGGGTGTGCCGCCGGCGGTCGCGGGCGACTGCATGAATCGCATGAATTGTATGGCGGGACGCGTGTCGCCACTGCATCCGGACATGCGGATCGTCGGCCATGCCCGCACGATCTCGGTCATGGCCGGCGACAATCTCTGCGTCCATGCGGCGATTCCATTGATGCGGCCGGGGGAGATCATCGTGATCGATGCCGGCGGCAATCCGGACGTCGCCATTATCGGAGAGATCCTGGTGACGGCGGCAAAGCTCAAGGGCGTGGCCGGATTCGTCATCGACGGCGCGGCGCGGGACGTGGCGGATCTGCGTAATGGCGATATCCCCGTCTTCGCCTCGGCCTCGGTACCGGCGGGGCCGCACAAGGGCTTCGGCGGCTCGATCGACGGTCCGATCTCCTGCGGCGGCGTTCCGGTCCGCACCGGCGACCTTATTCTGGGAGACGCGGACGGCGTTACCGTGGTGCCGCTGCATCAGGCCGCGGCGATCCTGGAAGTGGGCGAGGCGCATGTGCGCAAAGAGACGGACATGCTTGCGAAACTGGCGGCCGGGACGACCACGGCGGAGATGCTGGGGATCGAGATTCCCGAAGTGAATGCGGAATGACCCCCGTGCGGCGCGTCTGACTGGACGTCGCGCCGCAGCAATGACATATTCCGCCAACGTCTTGACGCATATGACGGGTAGGTTTGGTCGATGAATATCGGCACGGCAATTTACACATGGCTGAACGGCCGCGAGGTCGGGCAGGACACGTTCGGAAACCGTTACTACGAACACAAGTCCGAGCCCGCGCGGGGATACCGCCGCAAGCGCTGGGTGATCTACAAGGGCCTCGACGAGGCCTCGAAGGTCCCGGCGGAATGGCATGCCTGGCTGCACTACACGGCGGAAGCACCGCTGCCGACGGACCAGGGGTTCGAGTGGCAGAAGGAACATCTGCCGAACCTGACCGGCACCCGCTATGCGTACCGGCCGCCGGGGCATGTGCTTGAGGGCGGCAAGCGCGCGCCCGCGACGGGCGACTACGAGGCCTGGACACCGAACTGACGGCACTCCGCCGCGCACGTCCCTGCGGGCCGGCGCTCTATCCAACCCGCCGAGGGAACATGAAGCGCAATACGATCGAAACGGTAATGGGCGCGGTGGTGCTGGTGGTTGCCGGCATCTTCATGGCGTTCGCCTACGTTTCCGCGGACCTGAAAACCGGCGGCGGCTATACCGTCATCGCGACCTTCAACAAGGTCGCGGGGCTCGCCGTCGGCGGCGATGTCCGGATGAGCGGCATCAAGATCGGCACGATCGTCAGCCAGAAACTCGACAAGGAAACCTTCCTTGCCGAGGTCACCATGAATATCCGGGACGATATCGAGCTGCCGCTCGACAGCGCGGCGGCGATCTCAAGCGAGAGCCTGCTTGGCGGGAACTATCTCGAGATCATCCCCGGCGGCGATCCGGACACGATCAAGGACGGCGGTAAGATCGAGTACACGCAGGATCCGGTGGACATCGTGCAGCTGATTGGAAAGTTCATCTTCTCGGCCGGCGAGGTCGCGGACAAGAAGTAGGCGGTAGCCCGTCGGGACCGATTGCATGAGACTGCCGAAAACCGCCTTGTCATTGGCTGTCGCTGGAGGAATTGCGTGCGGCCTGCCGGCCGCCGCTCAGACCAGTTCGGAACCCCGCGAACCAGCCTGGATCGATCTTCCTGTCGCCGTACTGCAGGGGCTGGACAAGATCACCGCCCGGATTTCCACGTTTGAGATCCCGGTCGACCAGACCGGCCACTTCGGCACCTTCCTCATCACCCCGCGGGCCTGCCGCCAGAAGCCGCCGACAGAGACGCCGGAGAGTGCGGCCTTTCTTGAAATCGATGAGCAGAAGCCGGACGAGGAACAGGCGCGTCTCTTTACCGGCTGGATGTTCGCGTCGAGCCCGGCGCTGAACGCCGTGGAGCATCCCGTCTACGACGTCTGGCTGCTCGAGTGCAGAAGCGCTTCGACGAACGGCCAGTCGTCCGCTCCGGAATAGAACTCCGCCGGCGTCTTCAGCGCTTCTGCCAACATGTCCCGGTATTGCTCCCGCGGCACTTCGACCGCTCCGAACTGCTGCAGATGGTCGGTGATGAACTGGCTGTCGAGCAGTGTGAATCCCGACGCTTTCAGGCGCGCGACGAGGTGGACCAGCGCGACCTTGCTCGCGTTCGGCTCGCGGCTGAACATGCTTTCCCCGAAGAACGCGGCCCCGAGGGCGACGCCGTAAAGCCCGCCGACCAGCTTTCCGTCCCGCCAGCATTCGATGCTATGGCCGTAGCCCATCTCGTGGAGCGAGAGATAGAGGCGGAAGATCTCGTCGTTTATCCAGGTATCCGGGCGTTCCAGACGGGGCTCTGAACAGCCTTCGAGGACGGCCTTGAAATCCGTGTCGCAGCGAACCTCGAAGCGGCGGCGGCGTATTTCCTTACGCAGGCTGCGTGAAACATGGAACGCGTCAAGCGGTAGAATTCCGCGTTTGTCCGGATCGACGAAAAACGTGCGGGTGTCGTTGCGGCTTTCCGCCATCGGGAAGACCCCGATGGCGTAGGCCTGGAGCAGCAATTCGGGCCGCAATTGCGACATCGTGCCTGAGCCTCCTCATCGCCCTTACGGACGCTCCACCGGAAAGGGGGAACTCCCTAGCCGGCGAGGAAAACCTTCTCAAGCCAGTGTATGTCGTATTCGCCGTTGATGAAATCGGGAGCCTTCGACAGGTCCTGGTGCAGGGGCACTGTCGTCTCGACATTGGCGATGACGATCTCGTCCAAAGCCCTGCGCAGCCGCAGCAAACACTCGTTCCGGTTGGAGCCATGCACGATCAGTTTTGCGATCAGGCTGTCGTAGTAGGGCGGGATCCGGTAGCCGGCATAAAGCGCCGAATCGACACGTACGCCGAGGCCGCCCGGTGCGTGATAATCCGTAACCTGTCCCGGAGACGGAAGGAACGTCCTCGGGTTCTCGGCGTTGATCCGGCACTCGATCGAATGGCCGTTGAGCTGGATGTCGTCCTGGGTAAAGGAGAGCGCCGCGCCGGAGGCGATCTGGATCTGTTCCCGTACCAGGTCGATGCCGGTGATCATCTCGGTGATCGGGTGCTCGACCTGCAGGCGGGTATTCATCTCGATGAAGAAGAATTCACCGTTCTCGTAGAGGAACTCGAGGGTCCCGAGGCTGCGGTAGTTCATCTTCGCGCAGGCATTGGCCGCGATCTCGCCGATCTTCGCGCGTGCGGCCGCGTTCAGGGCCGGCGAGGGAGCCTCCTCGAGGACCTTCTGGTGGCGGCGCTGCAGCGAACAGTCGCGCTCGCCGAGATGGACCACGTGGCCCTTGCCGTCACCGACGATCTGTACCTCGATATGGCGCGGCTTGCCGAGGTAGCGCTCCATGTAGACTTCGTCATTGCCGAAGGCGGCGCCGGCCTCGCGCCGCGCCATGGTATAAGCCTCGGCGACATCCTCGGGCTTGTGCGCGATCTTCATGCCGCGCCCGCCGCCGCCGGCCGTCGCCTTGATCAGCACGGGGTAACCGATCTCCTCGGCGGCGGCGCGGGCCGCGTCCACGGAGTCGACCGGCCCGTCGGAGCCGGGAACGCACGGAATGCCGAGCGCCTTGACCGTCCGCTTGGCGATGATCTTGTCGCCCATGTCGCGGATATGCTGCGGAGACGGCCCGATGAAGACGAAGCCGTGTGCTTCGACGATCTCGGCGAAATCGGCGTTCTCTGAGAGGAAGCCGACACCCGGGTGGATCGCGTCCGCGCCGGTCACTGTCGCGGCTGTGAGGATCGCCGGGATATTGAGATAGCTGTCCTTGGAGGCCGGCGGGCCGATGCAGACGCTCTCGTCCGCAAGCCGCACATGCATGGCGTCCGCATCGGCGGTGGAGTGAACCGCGACGGTCCGGATGCCCATTTCCCGGCAGGCCCGGTGGATCCGCAGGGCCACGTCGCCGCGGTTGGCGATGAGGACTTTTTCGAACATTCCGGCTCCGGCCACTTATTCGATGACGATCAGCGGTTCGCCGAATTCAACCGGCTGCCCGTTCTGGATCAGGACTTCCTTCACCGTTCCGGCGCGCGGCGCGGGGATCGGGTTCATGACTTTCATCGCCTCGACGATCATCAGCGTCTGGCCTTCAGAGACCTTCGAACCCACGGAGACGAACGGCGCGGAATCGGGATCCGGCCCGAGATAGGCGGTTCCGACCATCGGCGATTTGACGGCGTTTGCATTCACCGCGGCCGGCGCGGGCTGCGCCGCCGGCGCTGCGGCGGCGACCGGGGCCGGGGCTACCGTCGCGGCCACCGCCTGCGTTGCCGGCCGGGCGACACGGATGCGCCAGTCGTCGGTCGCGTATTCCAGCTCTCCGAGGCCGGTTTCTTCCAGCAGCTTCGCGAGCTTTTTCACCAGTTTGCTATCAATGTCGTGCGACAAAGGGGTCTCCGGTTTCGTTCAATTTCGATCGAGAAGCCGCGCCATGGCGTCGAGGGCGAACAGGTAGCCCTGAGTCCCGAGGCCGACGATGACGCCTTCGGCGACGGCGGAAATGTAGGAGTGATGCCGGAATGCCTCGCGCCGGTGAATGTTCGAGATATGCACCTCGATCACCGGCAGTTCCGCAACCCTCAGGGCGTCGTGGATCGCGACCGACGTGTGGGTGTATGCGCCGGCATTGATGATGATCCCGGCCGCGCTGTCGCGCGCCTGCTGGATGATCGTCACCATTTCGCCTTCGAAGTTCGACTGCCGGAAATCGACCGACAGGTCCAGCGCCGCCGCGCGTTCGGCACACATTGCCTCGACGTCGTCCAGCGTCTCGGCTCCATAGACTTCGGGCTCACGGGTCCCGAGCATGTTCAGATTCGGGCCGTTGAGGATCAGGATTTCCGGGCGTTCGGACACGTTGCTCGCCTGCTTGTCAGTTTCGAGCGTTATATCATGCGGGGTTTGTGACGCAATCGGAACCGGTTGCCCGGCAGGAGCTAAAATTCCAGATCAGAGGAGAACATGGTCACCACGGGATTACTGACCTTTACGCGCACGCCCTCACAATTGTAGGTCGCCTGATGTACGGTGGCCGAATACCGGTCTGATTCGAGGAGCGAGCCGGTCACCTTGGTGCAGCCAAGGATCGTGTCATGCGCGCCGTTCTCACCCGTAATCGGAAGAAACAGCCTCTGGACCAGGACATGACGTTTGTCGTGCAGGGTTTGCGGCGCGATCGTGTGCAGGAGGTTTCCCGACTCAAGGCACTGATCGAGTCTGGCGCGCAGTGCGTTGGCCGTCTTCTGTGAGAGGAAATCTTTCAGCGACCGGCCTCGCAAGCCTTGTCCATAGAGCGTGTTCACGGCTTCGCCTACCAGCCGGTAGCGGTAGCAATTTGATTCGGGGACTTTCTCGCAGAGCCAGACGAAGGGCAGCGCCGATCCAAGTTCGATGGGTTCAATCGATTTTCGTGCGGGAAAACGCGCATCGCCGCGCCAGGCAAACCACCGCTCCACCAACTTGGATAGCGTCGCGTCGGTGACATCCTCCAGGATCTGGTTCATGTTCCCAGCACTCTTGATCGGCCCCTGTTATATTCCCGCATGACTGCAAGACTAGGTTTTAGATTTCCGATAGCATGACGTAATGGTTGTGGCAATGGTTCCGCTGCAAAGATGATCAAAAGTGAACCTATCATATCTCAATGCTCACAGAAATGATTTGCCGGTCATCTTTTCTGCTCTTTTTGTCAATTTTTCCAACAATTTTATTAAATCCGCCTTTTCTTTTTCTGTAAGGGCAGAGGTTAGAAATGCTTCTCGGTCGAGAGCCATTGGCACGATATGGTTGTAGATGGATTGCCCTGTCTCTGAAAGGGACAGCGTGGACTTCCGCCGGTCGTCCGGATCGGTCCGGCGCAGGATATGTCCGGACTTCGAAAGTTTTGCTGCGGCTCTGCTGACCTGGACCTTGTCCATGGCCGCGCGTCCGCGAATGTCGTTCGCCGTCATCGGGCCGCCGCTTCCGAGTATGGCGATCAGGCGCCACTCCGGAATGCTTATGTCGAACTCGGCCTCATAGAGTTTCTGGATGCTGCGCGATACCAGCGAGGATAGCAGCGCCAGACGGTAAGGCAGGAAAGCATCCAGCGCGAAAGCGCCGGCGGAAATGCCGTCGCGGCTGGATTTCCGCCCGTCAGAGGTCGCTTGACTTTCCACCCGCGTTCCTTAAATGGTTTCAATTGAAACTAATTATCTCGACTGCTCAGACGTTCCTTGCTCGGTGAATCCCTGTCAAGGCGGATGACGTCGAAGCGAGAGGAGGAGACAGCATGGCGTCCAAGACACTTCCCCCGGTTCCGGGCGGTTCAAACGAGAATCCGATGGCCACAGACGGTTTCGAGTTTATCGAGTACACAGCGCCGGATCCGAAGTTGCTGACAGACCTGTTCCTTTCGCTCGGCTTTACGGCCGTAGCCCGGCACCGCTCGAAGGACGTGACGCTGTTCCGGCAGGGCGGCGTCAATTTCATCGTCAATGCCGAACCGGACAGTTTCGCCCAGTCCTTTGCCAAAGTTCATGGACCGTCCTGCTGTGCCATCGCCTTCAGAGTGAAGGATGCGGCCGCCGCTTACGAACGTGCGGTCAAGCTCGGCGCCAAGCCGTTCGAAGGCAAGGTCGGGCCGATGGAGCTCAATATCCCGGCCATCCACGGGATCGGCGACAGTCTGATCTATCTCGTCGACCGCTATGGTGAGCATTCGATCTATGATGTCGATTTCGTGCCGCTGGAAAATGTGGAGCAATCGCCGGCGGGCGCCGGGTTCACCTGCGTCGACCATCTGACGCACAACGTCCATCGCGGACGCATGGATGTCTGGGCCGGGTTTTACGAAAAGCTCTTCAATTTCCGCGAGATCCGCTATTTCGATATCGAAGGTAAACTCACCGGCCTGAAATCCCGCGCGATGACCAGCCCGTGTGGCAAGATCCGGATTCCGATCAACGAGTCGGCGGACGACAAGTCGCAGATCGAGGAATATCTGCATGCGTACAAGGGCGAAGGCATCCAGCATATCGCGCTCGCGACCGACGATATCTTCGCAAGCGTGGAGCGTCTGAAGTCGGCTGGCACCACCTTCATGGACCCGCCGCCCGCCACATACTACGAGATGCTGGATGAGCGCCTGCCGGACCACGGCGAGGATGTCGAGCGGATGAAGCAGCATGGGATTCTGATCGATGGCGCGCCGACGGAGAATGGCGGCCTCCTTCTGCAGATCTTCACCTCGACGGTGATCGGCCCGATCTTTTTCGAGCTGATCCAGCGCAAGGGCGATGAGGGATTCGGAGAGGGGAACTTCCGGGCACTGTTCGAATCCATCGAGCAGGATCAGGTCAAGCGCGGCGTTCTCGAGGCTTAAAAAACTAAAAAACGCGTCGCTTGACCGGTGGCGGGTTTCGGCCTTGGGTTACTGGACAGCGCGTCGGCTAATTTTATGACACGCGTCCGTTTTTTCAGTCTGGAGCCCCCATGCCTGCCTGCATTTCTGACTGCGCGTCGCGCGCACCCGGGTACGCTACATGACATATGTGGCGTACCCGGGTGCGCGGCAGACCGCCACCCGGGTCTTCGTAATATTATGCGCTTTCCTCACGCTGGTGCAGATCAACCGGGTCGGCGGCGGGGTGATTGCGAACGGGCTGATCGAGCAGCGTGGAATATCGCCGGCGGCGCTCGGCGGAATCATCGGCGCTATGTCGCTCGCGGCCGCTGCGGTGCAGATCCCGATGGGGGTTCTGTTCGATCGCCACGGGGCCCGTCTGACGACGTCGGTCCTGAGCCTGGTCGGTGTATTCGGAATTGCCGTTTTCGCCGTCGCCGAGACCGCGACGACCCTGACCGGCGGGCGGATCATCATCGGGATAGGGCATGCGGGGGCGGTCACGACCGTCTACCTGATTGTCCTCGGCTGGACGACCCCGGACAGGGTCGCGACCATTTCCGCGCGGCTGATCGCGATCTCAGGTGCGCTCAGCGGCGCGCTCGCGACAGCTCCGCTGGCCATCATGCTGCAGAAGTTCGGCTTCACGCAAAGTTTCCTGCTCCTTGCCGCAGCGATCCTGATGCTGACCGCACTGATCTTCTTTTATGTGCGCGACCGCCCGCCGGGAGTCGAGCGTCCGGCCCGGCCCAAGGAAAGTGTCGGCAAGGCATTCTCTGCAATCCTGGAAATGATGAAGGACCGCGATATCCGCGGCACGCTCATCATGGCGAGCTGCTTCGCGGCGCCGTTCGCCACAATCGGCGGACTGTGGGCTGGCCCCTATTTGCGGGACGTTCACGGGCTGGACCAGACCGGCGCAGGTTACGTACTGCTGGTTATGGTCTTGTCTCTGAATACGGGGACGCTGGCCTTCGGTCCGCTCGACCGCATATTCAATTCCCGGAAGAAGGTTGTCCTCGGGAGCTGTGCCGCGATGGTGCTGACGCTTGGCACGCTCGCAATTCTGCCGCATCCGCCGCTCTGGCTTGCCTTGACCATACTGGTCCTGTTCTGTGTGACGTCGCCTTTCTTCGTGGTCCTTGCGGCGCACTGCCGCGGATTCGTTCCGGACTATCTCGCCGGAAGGGCGATCACCTGCATGAGCCTCGTCGGGGTCGGGACGATTTTCGTTACCCAGTGGGTCACCGGGTTCATCGTCGATTATGCCTCCAGTGACGCAAGCGTTGCCTATCGGCTGGTATTCGCGACGGTTGCCGGCCTGATCGTCGTCGCGTCGCTGTTTTACGCCAGGGTCCGGGATATTCCTCCGGCGCCTGCGGCAGCCGAGTAACTCAGCTCTTACGGGCGGCTTCGATCTGCTGAACCAGAGTATCCAGCCCGACGGCGCCCGGAAGGATCTCGTCGCCGATGATGAAGGCCGGCGTGCCGTTCACTCCCAGAGTCCGGGCCAGCATGGTGGCGTCGCGGATGGTCTTTTCGGTTTCCGGCGCCGTCATGTCGGCCTTCAGTTTCTCCATATCGAGACCAACCTCGTGCGCGGTCTGCAGCACCACCTCGTCGCTGAGCCGGCCGCGATAGGCCATCAGAGCGAGATGAAATTCTCGATAGGCGCCCTGATTGCGTGCGGCGACCGACGCCCTGGCGGCGGTTACCGAAGCGGGGCCGAGGATGGGGAATTCCTTCATCACCCAGCGCACGTTCGGATCCTGCTTCAGCAGCTGCATTACCGGTTCGACCATGCGCTTGCAATAGCCGCACTGATAATCGAAGAACTCCACGACGGTTATGTCGCCGTCCGGATTGCCGAGCACCGGATCGTTCGGGTTTGCCACGAGCTCGGCCTGCAGTTGGCCGAGAGCCAGTCGCTGCTGTTCCTTTTCGGCGGCTTCCTGGCGCTGCTGCATCGCGTTCAGCGACTCAACGATCACCTCCGGATGCTTCAGAATGTAGTCGCGGATCGCTGCGTCCAGAGCCTCTTTCTGTGTCTCGGAGAAGGGATCCGTGGCGAGCACAGGCGCGCTGCCGAGAGTGACGGCGACAGCGGCTGCGGCGGCCAGTTTGGTCATGTTTCTCAGAGCTGGAAGTCGCGAGGAGGCCATGCGCCGTGCCTTTCCGGTTTGGGTTCGGGACGCGGACTTTGATCCGGAACGTACCGGCATGCAACCCACGTTCACGTTATGCATCCGGGCTCAGCGCGTCTTGCGTTCGCGGTCGCGCGGCGTTGATAGTTGCTCGATATCCGTCGCCCGGAGCCACGCTTCCGTATTCGGCCGCAGTTTCTGCTTGGCCCGGTTTGCCTGCAGGGCCGCGTCCCGTTCGCGTCCCGACCTGTAGGCTTCTTCGGCCAGGGCCAGGGCGGACATGCCATGGTCTCCGTTGCGGCCATACGCGATCGCAAGCTGGCGCCAAGCGAATGTCGAGCTCGGCATTTCCTGTACAACCCTTTCAAGGTGCGTCTGCGCTTCGGCGCTGGCTTGCGGGCCCTCGCGCGCAAGCAGAACCCGGGCGAGCTCGAGCTGGATGCGCGGCGCTTCCGGAAGCAATTCATGGGCGGCGCGGTAGGCCCCCTCTGCTTCTTCGGGCTTTCCCGCCTCGAACAGGATCTGGCCCTTGAGTTCGTGGAAATACGGGTCCTTCGGATACTCCTCGAGCAGACCGTCGACCATCGTGACGGCCTTGTTCATGTCCGGCAGCCGGTAGGTCGCGATGGCACGGGCGTATCGCGCCTCCAGCGAGGTGTCGCTCTCCTCGTAGTCGCGGAAAGTTCGCGCGGGGCTGCGGATGAAACCCTTCAGTTTGGCGACCATGCGCCGGTGTTTGATCTGCAGGTCGTCGGACAACTTCGCGTCGGAGAAGCGCGAGTTCGCGACATGCGATTCGACGAAGGAAATCCGGTCCTGGGTCAGCGGGTGCGTGCTGGCATAGGGCGAGCGGCTGCGGCCGCTAAGGAGTTCCTGCCCGCTCAGGGTGGAGAGAAACTCGAGCATGCCCTTTGAGGATTCGCGGTTGGCGTCGAGAAAGCGGACCGCGGCCTGGTCCGCCGCGGATTCCTGCGTCCGGCTGTAGGAGAGCAGGGAGTCCTGGACCGCCGCCTGGCTGCCCTTGAAGATCGCACCCGCGGCATCGCCGCGGCCGGTCGCAAGCGCCGCGCCGGCGCCGAGAATGATCCCCAGCAGAGCGTTCTGGCTGGCATTGCGAAGGGCCTCGCCCGTGCGCGCCAGATGCCCGCCGGCGATGTGCCCGGTTTCATGCGCGATCACGCCTAGGAGCTGTTCCGGCGTTTCGGTCGCCATCAGGAGTCCGGTATGGAAGAAGATGTTCTGCCCGCCCGCGACGAAGGCGTTCAGCGTGTCGTCATTGATGAGGTAGATATCGATCGCGGAGGGCGACAGACCGGCCGCCTGGAAGACCGGCGTGGCCAGTTCGCGGATATAGAACTCGATCTCGGTGTCGGTCACATAGGAGCGTGCGTCGGCCGTCCGGTGCGCTCCGGCAAGAAACACGAGGGCGGTCACCAGCGCAATTAGATGCTTGCCAACGCGGGCTTTGCACTTCATGGATTTCGGTCCGAGCCTGTTGGTGCGGTGCGCATGAGAATCTAATGTGCGCGCCCCAAGGGGGGCATTCAATAGCCGGCGGCAAATTGAGGGGAAGTTATGTTTCGTAAATCCGTGCCTTTGGCATTGGCGATGTGCGCCGGTTTGCTCTCGGGTTGCGCGAGCGAAGAGGTTGTCCAGGTCACGGAAGGTTTTTTCGGCGCGATTGCCGTTGACGAGCCGCGCGCGGCGCTGGTCGCGCAGGATGTGCTCGTCGAGGGCGGCAATGCCGCTGACGCCGCGGTTTCGACCTTCTTTACCCTGGCCGTCACGCTGCCGTCTTCAGCGGGTCTCGGCGCGAGCGGGAAGTGCGTCGTGTTCGACCCGCAAAGCAGGCGCTTCGAACAGCTTTCGTTCCTGCCTCGGCCGGTTTCGGACCAGCCGGATGGGGTCGCCGTTCCGATCGGCCCGCGGGCGATGTTCGCGCTGCATGCCAGATACGGCCGGCTGCCGTTCGGCCAATTGATCGGCGATGCGGAGCAACTGGCCCGTTTCGGCGATATCGTCTCGCGCCGTCTTGCCGAAGATCTCGCACGTGATGGCGCGGTCCTCGGCGGCGGCGCGTCCGAATTGCTGGCCCCGTCGGGTGCTGTCCTGGGTGCGGGTGCGCCGCTGGTCCAGCTCGATCTTGCCGGAACCCTGAGCCGGTTGCGCATTGCCGGCGTGGGAGATCTCTATACCGGCCAGCTCGCCAAGCGTTATGCCCAAGGCGCCCAGGCGCTTGGATATACGGCCGATCTGGCCCGTATGAGGCAGGAAGTTCCGTTCTGGTCTGCCGCTGCCGGGGTCGAGTTCGACAATCATCTCTGGGCCGTTGCCGCCGGCCGGGTCGAGGACGAAGCGCTGCTGGCGAAGACGCTCTCGATTGCCTTTCACGAGGCAGACTGGTCTCCCGCGCCAAGCGATGCAGACCCGGTCATGATTGCGGAGATGCAGGTGCGCGCCGCGAACGCGGTTGCCGCTGGCAACATGGATGCGAGCGACGACGAGGCCGAGCGGCTGTTCGGCGGCTTCCGTCCGGACACGCCGCGCAGCCGGGCCGTTCCGGCGGCGGTCTCCCTCTTCGGAGGCCGATCCCATTCGGGCGCGACCAGCTTCTCGATCACCGACAAACGCGGTCTCTCCGTCGGCTGCGCGCTGACCATGAATTCCGCGTTCGGAACCGGGAAGGTGCTGCCCGAAATGGGAATGCTGGCGGCTCCGGCCCGTCCGGGCGGCGAGGCGCCGCTGGCGGCCGCGGTGATCGCAGGCAATAACAAGGCCTGGCAGGTCCACATGACCGCAATGGCGACCGGCGGCCGGCAGGTGGTCTCCGCGCTCGCTCCGGTCATCGCGCGCCACTATGTGGGGAAGCAGGCGGCGACGGCTGCCGTCGCGGCTCCACGCTCCCATTATGATCCGGCATCGGACGTGCTGCTCGCCGAGCAGAGCCTGTCGCAAGGGGCGGCAAACGTGGCCGCTGCCGCGGGCTATCAGGTCCGTACGGCGGATCAGCCGATCGCAGCGGTGCGTCTGTTCCGCTGCAATGGCGGTCTGCCGCGGAGCGAACTCGACTGCGGCGTTGCGGACGACCCGCGCGGCCGCGGGTTGATGCTTTACGAAGCCGTCAAGTAGCCGGGAAACAGCAGTCATGAGCCTGAAGATCTCGCGGCGCGGAGCCGTTCCCGCCTTCATCGTCATGGATGTCATGCAGGCCGCGGCGGACCGGGAGGCGGCCGGCGGCGACGTGCTCCATCTCGAGGTCGGCCAGCCGGCGACCCCCGCGCCGCGCGGCGTCCTTGAGGCGGCGGAACGGGCACTCAGGAGCGACAAGATCGGCTACACGCTGGCCGGCGGGATCGCGCCCCTGCGCGAGCGCATCGCCCGGCATTACAAGGACTGGTACGGCGTCTCCCTGGACCCTACACGGATCATGGTGACGACGGGCTCGTCCGGCGCCTTCCAGGTGGCGTTTCTGGCAGCCTTCGAGGCGGGCGACCGGGTGGCAATGGCCTCGCCCGGCTATCCGGCCTACCGCAACATCCTCTCCGCCCTCGGGGTCGAGACGGTCCTGCTGGAGACCGAGCGCAAGCACCGCTACCAGCCGACGCCTGAACTGCTCGACGCGGTCGAAGGCGATCTCGACGGTCTGATCGTCGCCAGCCCCTCGAACCCGACCGGGACCATGCTTGGCGCGGAGGAGCTGGCGGCACTGACACGGTATTGCAGGGCGAAAGGCATCCGGCTGGTGTCCGACGAGATCTATCACGGCATCGGCTTCGGCACCCGGCCGGTCTCGGCGCTGGAGAGCGACGATCAGGCGATCGTCATCAACAGCTTCTCGAAATATTTCTCCATGACCGGCTGGCGTCTCGGCTGGATGGTGGTGCCGGAGGATCTGGCGCGCTCTATGGAATGCCTGGCGCAGAACTTCTTCATCTCGCCGCCGACCCTCTCGCAGCACGCCGCGATTGCGGCTTTCGACTGTCACGAGGAGCTGGAGGCGAATGTCGCGCGCTATGCGAAGAACCGGGAAGTCCTTCTGAACGAGCTCCCGGCGGCCGGGCTCGACGATCTCGCGCCGGCGGACGGCGCCTTCTACATCTATGCCGACGTTACGCGCTTCACGAATGACAGCGTGGACTTCTCAAAGCGGATGCTGAACGAGATCGGTATCGCCGCCACGCCGGGAGTGGATTTCGATCCGGCCCGGGGACATGGCGGGCTTCGTTTCTCCTTTGCCGGCGCCACAGCCGACATGGTCGAGGCGGCCGTGAGGCTGCGGGGGTGGCTCAAGGGCTGAGGTCCGGCTTGCCCCATCCGGATGCGCGGGGAGGAACGGCGCCTGCGATCAGCTCCGAGATGAACTGCATCGCTTGATCCGGCATATCATGAGACCGGCGGGTGATGACTTCGTACGGCTCGCTTTTGGATATGAGGTGAACCGGAAGGATGCAGGCCATCCCGAAGCCGGCGAAGAATTCCGCGACGTCTCCGGACAATAGCGCCACTGAATTGTGATCCCCCTGAATCAGGGACATTGTCGTCAGCGCCGAGCGGGTTTCCAGCAGAACCGCCGGAAATGGCAGCCCGGCGTGACGGAATTCCTGCTCCAGCGACAATCTCATCGGCATCGCCGCCGTATAAACAATCCATCGCAAGTCGGCGAGGTCGGAGAGCGCGACCCGCCTCTTTCCGACCAGCGGGTGGGCCGGATTGGCCACAACCTTCAGTACCTCGTCGTGGAATGCGACGACATCGTAGACGTGAGGCGCCGCGCTGACCGAATGCCGACCGATCACGAGATCCAGCGCGCCTCGATCCAGTTGTCTCAACAGTTCGGCGCTGGTGTCCTCAAGGATTTCGACGGACGTTTGGGGATACCGCCGCAAATGCCGCTGGACGATTTCGGTGACGAACGGAACCGCTCCCATGATCGTTCCGATCCGCAACTTCGTGCCAGTGCCGGCAGAGAGGCCGCTCAGTTCCTGCTCCAGCTTACCGAGCTGGGACAGGATCGTCTTGGCGGTTCGAATTGCGCATTCACCGGCCGGCGTCGCCCGTACGCCGCGGTTGGAGCGATGAAAGAGCTTCTGCCCGGTCAGTTCTTCGGCTTCCTGCAGTGCCTTGGACGCGCGCGGCTGGCTCGTTCCGATGGTCTCCGCCGCGCGTTTCAGCGATCCGTTATCTTCGATTGCGGAGATCAGCAAGAGGTGGCGCAGGGACAGCCGGGCAAAGGAGGATTGTCGCATCCGTTCAATCTAATTTCGTTTTCGTTATACCTATATCCGAAGATGATGGATTTACAGCCGACGGCTCAAGCGTGATTTTTGCTGGCAAGCGATTCAGGCGAGCAAGCGTGGACACCTCTCGGTGCCGCACGGAATTTCTAAATCGATATATCAGAGGGAAAAATCATGGGGTTGATCAACTATGTGACCCGGGTTCAGTTCGGATTCGGAGAACTGGCCTCGCTCAAGGCGGAGCTGGCGCTTGCCGGCATTACCCGGCCGGTCGTCGTCACCGACAAGGGCGTGCGGCAGCTCGGATTTCTCGAGAAGATCGAGACTGTTACCGGTGCGGCGCCGGCTGGTGTCTTCGACGATACTCCGGGCAATCCCAATGAAGCTGCGGTTCAGGCTGCAACCAAGCTGTTTCTCGATGTCGAGGCGGACGGGATCATTGCGGTCGGCGGCGGGTCGGCGCTCGATCTCGCAAAGGCGGTCGCCATTCTCGCTGCGCATGGCGGTGCATTGAAAACCTACGCCATGATCGAGGGCGGGGTCGAAAAGATCACGGACAAGACCTGGCCGACGATCGCGATTCCGACGACGGCCGGCACTGGCAGCGAAGTCGGGCGCGCCGCGATCGTCATTCTGGAAGATGGCCGCAAGGTCGGCCTGCTGTCGCCGTACCTCATTCCAAGGGCGGCCATCGTGGATCCGGAACTCACGATGAGCCTTCCGGCGACTTTGACCGCGGCCACCGGGATGGATGCGATCTCGCATTGCATCGAGACCTATCTCGCGCCGTCCTTCAATCCGCCTGCCGACGGCATCGCGCTGGAGGGACTGCGCCGTGGCTGGGCGAATATCCGTCTCGCAACGGAAATGCCGGGTGATCGGGACGCACGCGCGAACATGGCGATCGCCGCCACCATGGGCGCCATGGCCTTCCAGAAGGGGCTGGGTTGCGTCCATAGCCTGAGCCACGCGCTCGGCGGGATAAATCCCAAGCTGCATCATGGCACGCTCAATGCGGTCTTCATGCCGGCGGTGATCGAGTTCAACCGCGATGCGCCGACCTCCGTCGCGGAAAACAAATACGATCATCTCGCCCGGGCGATGGGGCTCCCCTCTGGTGACGAGGTCGCAACGGCGGTCAGGGATATGACGAAGATTATCGGTCTTCCCTCCCGCTTGTCGGAGCTTGGAGTCTCCAAAGACCTGTTCGATCGCATCGTGGCCGGGGCGCTCGCCGACCATAGCCACAAGACGAATCCGGTCGACGCGAGCGCCGAGGACTATATCGGGATGCTCGAAGCGTCCTACTGACCTTGAGCGAGACAGGATGATCTGCATGGAAGCGGCGGCACCTGTGCCGCCGCTTCTTGCATTTCAACAGGCGGTTGGATGCGGCTCTATTCGGCAGCGTTTATGGCGCCGTCATGGGGCGCGTGAGGCGATTCAGGTTCCATCCCCGCCTTGCGGGCTCGGCGGGCGGCACGCCGGGCCTGGACATTCGCCCGGACCTGAAGCGCCGAGGGCGTGACGATCAGGGTCAGGACGGTCGCGAAACCCATTCCGAAGACGATCGCGGACGACAGCCCCACCCACCACTGGGTCGACGGCGCGCCGACCGAGATCTCCCGGGTGAAGAGATCGATATTGGTCTGGAACACCATCGGCAGCAGGCCGAGCATCGTGGTGATCGTTGTCAGCATGACCGGTCTGAGGCGCTGAGCGCCGGTCCGGAGAATCGCCTCTGTGGCATCAGCGGTTGTGGTCTTCAGCGCGTCGAAGGTGTCGATCAGCACGATGTTGTTGTTCACCACGATCCCCGCGAGCGCGATCACGCCGATGCCGCTCATCACGATGCCGAAGGGCTGGCCGGTGATCATCAGGCCGATCATCACGCCGATGGTCGACATGATCACGGCGCTCAGGATCAGGAAGGCGCTGTAGAAGCTGTTGAACTGGGTGACGAGGATGATCGCCATGATGAACAGCGCCACGCCGAAGGCCTTGCCGAGGAAGGCCTCGGCCTGTTTCTGCTCTTCGTCCTCGCCCTTGAAGCGATAGGAAACGCCGTCCGGCAGCTTTACCGTGCCGAGCCACTCCGTGAGCTCCCGGACCTTGTTGTCGGCGAGCACGCCGGGCAGCACGTCGGCCTTCACGCTCATGACCTGACGCGCGTCGGACCGCTTGATCGTGCCGACCTTGTCCTGCGCGCTCCAGGAGACGAAGTTGCGCAGCGGGACCAGTCCCATGTCGGTCTTCATGCGGATCGCGAGGAACTGGTCGAGGCGGCGGAACGGACGCGGATAGCGGACGACGATATCGATTTCCTCGTCGCTGTCGTTCGGGCGGTAGTCGCTGATCTTGAGGCCGCGGGTGACGAGCTGCACATAGCTGCCGATCAGCGCCACGTCGGCGCCGAACTTGGCTGCCTGTGCACGGTCGACGGCGATCTGCCATTCGATGCCCGGTATGTGCCGGTCGTCCTCGATATTCGTCAGACCGTCCATCCGGTCGAACTGTTCGCGAACCATAGCGGTGGCCTCGATCAGCTTCTCCGGATAATGCGAGCGGAGCTGGACCTGGACCGGCTTGCCGGTCGGAGGTCCGCCCTGTTCCTTCGCAGGTTCGACAATGATGCCGGGATAGGCTTTCGCGCGTTCGCTGATATCGGCGAGGATCTCGTCCGCCGGGCGCCGCTTGCCCCAGTCGTCGAATTCGACCTGGATGGTGCCGATCACGTCCTCGGCGATGTCCTGACCGCCGCCGTCCTTGTCGCCGACAAAGGTATAGACGGACTTGAAACCGCCGACCTCGAGCACTTCCTTCTCGATCTGGAAGACCAGGCGCGCCTTCTCCGCGGTCGACATGTTGCCGCGCGCATGAACGTGGATCATGGCGTTATCCGGCTCGACATCGGGGAAGAACTCCACCCCGTTGCCGTGAGTGGCGTAATACCATTGCACGCCGACCAGCAGCAGCGCCGCCCCTGCGAGGACCTTTCCGGGATGGCGGAGCGCGGCTTTGAGTACGGTGAGATATCCTCCGGTGAAGCCTTTGACCTTGCCTAGGTCGCCGTCCTCCATTGCGGCGAGCGCCTCTCGTCCCTCTTCGCTCTGCGCGCCGGGCTTGCCGATGATCGCGCCGAGCGCCGGCACGAAGATCAGGGCCATGAGCAGCGAGGCGCTGAGCGTCGCGATCAGGGTGATGGGCAGGAACTTCATGAACTCGCCGACGACGCCGGGCCAGAACAGCAACGGCAGGAAGGCGGCAAGCGTGGTCGCCGTCGAGGCGATGATCGGCCAGGCCATGCGCTTGGCCGCCGCGGCATAGGCAGACCGGCGGTCGAGACCCTCGGACATTTTCCGGTCGGCGAATTCGGTCACCACGATGGCCCCGTCGACCAGCATTCCGACCGCGAGGATCAGGCTGAACAGCACGACGATGTTCACCGTCAGGCCGAGCGAGGAGAGGGTCAGGATGCCGAGCAGGAACGAGCCCGGAATGGCGACGCCGACGAGACCGGCGGAGCGGTAGCCGAGGGCGCCGACGATCACGATCATGACCAGCAGGATCGCACTCAGAACGTTGTTGCGGAGGTCCGTCAGCATGGTGCGGATCTGGCCGGACTTGTCCTGGCTGAAGGTTACGGTCACGCCCTCCGGCCAGGTCTTCTGCGTCTCGGCGACGATGTTCCGGACGTTCTCGACCGTCTCGATGACGTTCTCGCCAATCCGTTTGGTGACCTCGATCCCGATCGCGGGCTGGCCGTCGAGGCGGGCGTGGCTCTCCCGGTCCTTGAAGCCGCGCTGGACATAGGCGATGTCGCGCACCCGGACGACCGCGTCGCCGTTGGTCTTGATCGGCTGGTCGAGGATGTCCGCGAGGTTTTCGTAGAGACCCGGAACCTTGATCGGGAAGCGTCCGTTGCCGGTATCGAGCGTGCCGGCGGCCACCAGGCGGTTGGAACGGGAGACGATCTCGAGGACCGCTGCCGCGTCGATATTGTAGCTGTCGAGGCGCAGCGGATCGATGACGATCTCGACCAGTTCCTCGCGCTCGCCTCGGAGTTTTGCCTCGAGAACCGTGCTGATTCCCTCGATCTCGTCGCGCAGATTGCGCGCCAGCTGAAGCATGGTGCGTTCCGGCAACTCGCCGGAGAGGGTGACGACAAGGATCGGGAAGAGGCTGACATTGACCTCGTGGACGGTCGGCTCGTCCGCGTCCTCCGGCAGCTCCGGCTTGGCGATATCGACCTTCTCGCGCACGTCTGTCAGCGCCTGGTCGGCATCGAAGCCGGCGGTGAATTCGAGGGTCACGTTGGCGCCGCCCTCGTATGCGGTGGCCCGCATCTCCTTCACGCCCTCGATGCTGCGAAGCTCGGTTTCCATCGGCTTCAGCAGCAACCGTTCCGCATCCTCCGGCGAGATCCCGTCATGATGCATGGAGACGTAGATGATCGGGATATTGACGTCAGGGTCCGCTTCCTTCGGGATCGTCACATAGGAGATCGCCCCGGAAATCAGGATCAGGGCCAGAACCATCAGCGTGGTACGGCTGCGATGCAGTGCGGCGTCGATCAGCGTGTGCATGGCGGCGCCTCAGCTAGCCTTCGCGTCGGGAGTGCCGACGATCTCTTCAGGGACCGCACGCACTTTCTCGCCGTCGGAGACGAATTCCTGGCCGACTGTGATCAATTGCACCCGGTCGGGCAGGCCGGTCACATAGGCCCAGTCGGCATCGCTGTCGACCACCGTCACTCTGTGGAAATGAACGATTCCGTCTTGATCCACAGCCATCACGCCCAGCAGTCCGACATCGTTCAGGGTGAAGACCCCGGCAGAGAGCTTGTGGGCGGAGATCTCGGGCAGCGGCAGGATCACACCTGTGGTGATGCCTTGCTCGATCTGCATTCCGGGGTTCGGAACCTCGAGCTCGACCCTGAAGGTGCGGGTCAGGGGATCGGCGGCGGCGGTGATGTAGCGGATCGTGCCCGAGAGCTTGGTTCCGTCGAGCAGGCTCGCCGCGCCCGGCTGCCCGACTTCCAGCTTGAGCCGCTCCTGTTCGGAAACCTGGGCGACGACGAGGATCGGATCGAGATCGTACATCTTGGCGACCGCATCGCCGCTCTGAACCACGTCTCCAACCTCGACCTGGATCTCGTCAAGGACGGCGTCGAACGGCACCTTGATTCTCAGCCGACGGATCTCCTCCTCTATCTCGGCAAGGTCCGCCTTGGCTTCCTGCAGGTCCGCATAGGTCGCGGCCCGCTGGGTCTTCGCCTGGAAGCCCTTGTTGGCGAGCTTGTCGGAGGCGCTAAATTCGGTCTCGCGCTGCTCGATCCGGGCCTTGGCCATCTGCCGCTTGGCCTCCCGGTCTTCGGGATCGAACCGCACGATCGTCTCGCCGGCGGTGACGGGGGTGCCTTCGGTGGCTCCGATCTCCACGACCTTGCCGAGGATCTGAGCCTTGAGCTCGATCTCGCGCGAGGCGGCCGTCCGTCCAGAAATGACAACGGCCGAACGGTACGGTTCGGCAATGCTTTCGCGGACCCGAACCGAGGTGAGTTTCGGCGTGCCCGCGGGAGAATTCGTGGCCGCAACCGTTTCCTCGTCCGTGCGCGCGCCATTGGCGAACTGTCCTGACAGGATCCATCCGGTCGCGCCGACGGCGATCAAAGCGGCCAGCAATAGGGAGCGATTGAGTCTCATGGGGCCTCTGCAGCCTGTAGTGAGAAGAAATTCGGAACCAACCGGTTACTCGGCGGCATGGCGCGCCTCCGCACGAAGCTGTTCAAGCAGGGCGGAGCGGTTCTTCCGCATGTAGTCGGCCGCTGCCGTGTAGAGCGCACAGCCGAGACCGCGGACGAAGTCCCGTCCCGGCTCTTCGCCGGAACAGGTCTCAGCCTTGCTGTGCAGATTCGCGACAGAGGTCTCGTAATGGGCGATCCGCTCGTCGACCAGGCGGGCAATCTTGTCCGGGGACTGGAGACTGGCGAAAAAGATCAGGAACAGGAGGTCGGAGCGGAATTGGTCGTCACCGGGTTCCGTCTGGCAGGCCCGGTGGAGGGCGGCGGCACCGTCCTGCGTCAGGCGGTAGATTTTCTTGTCCGGCCGCCCGTCCTGCGCTTCCGCCGTAACGGTGACGAGACCTTCTTCCGCAGCCTTGGTCAGGGCAGGGTAGATCGCGCCGAGCGAGGCCTTCTGGAAATGCGCGAACGGGCCTTCCGCGAACTGTTTGCGGATTTCATAGCCGGTCGCGTCCCGTCGGCTGAGAACCGCGAGACAGAGTGTTTTGACGTCCATGGATTGGGCGCTCCTGTATATCGGTCCGATATACGTTCAATATGTCGGACCGATATATGGAACTCGACGGTGTAGTTTAAAAGGGAAAATTTTGGGTCGTATCTGGATAGGTGTTTTTCGCCCCGCTTTGTGTCTCTCGGGTAACACTCGGATTGACCGGCGGGGCCTAGGCCGTCTCGAGGCGGAACTTGAGGAAACGAGCGCCCGCGTGGGTGATCTCTCCGACGAAGTCCGCGCCGAGTCGGGCGAGGGCGCCGAGATGTTTGCGCGATGGCGGCAGGAGGAAAGTCACGGAAGGAATGCGCGCGTCGGCGTGGGCGAAGGCCAGCGCCTGGCGGCCGATCCTTGGACCTAAACCGAACCGCTCGGGCTTCAGGACAAGACCGAAATCCCAGTCCTCGCCCTCCTTCTGGAAACCGCCCCAGCCGGCATAGACGCCGTCGAGGAGAATCGCCCAGTGCCCGAGCCCGTCGCGGTTCCAGCAGGCTTCTTTGGTCGCGACAAAGGCGATGGCGGTCTCCCTATCCCAGGCTCCCGTCAAAAGCGGCATATGCTCTGCCATCCGCGGATCCGACATATGCGCGGCGATCTCCTCGGGCGCGACCTCGGTCAGGCGGACAAAAGCGATGGCTTCCATTGTTGTCAGAAGGTCTCTTTCCAGGGCCGCAGTTCGACCTCCCAGGCCCAGCTTGAGCGTGGCTGACGATGGAACTGGAGATAAATCTCGGCGATCGCATCGGGATCGAGCAGCTTGTCCTCGCCAGGCATCTCGCGGCTGTCGTTGGCGGTCCGGATGCCGCCGTCGATGACGAAATGGCCGATATGGATGTTCTGCGGGTGCAGTTCGCGCGCCATGGACTGGGCGAGGCCGCGTAGCCCGAACTTGCCCATCGCGAAGGGCGCCGATTGCGGATAGCCCTTCACACCGGCCGAGGCACCGGTGAAGAGGATGCTGCCCTTGCCGGCTTTAAGCATGCGCCGGGCCGCCTGCTGGGCGACGAGAAAGGCGCCGTGACAGGTCACCGTGGTCGCCGCCAGCACTTCGTCGGGATCGAGATCGACCAGAGGCCCGCGGGCGCGCTTCGAAGGGTTGAAGACGACAAGGTCGGGCGTCCCGAGTGCGCCGTCGAGCCATGAGAACAGGTTGGCGACACTCTCCTTGTCGGCGACGTCGCATTCGTGGGCCAGAGCGCCGGTCTCCTTTGCCAGCGCGCCAAGTTTTCCCGTGTTTCGCGCGGCGAGGGCGATCTTCATGCCGTTCTTGGCGCAGAGACGGGCGAGCGAGGCGCTGAGACCGGCGCCTGCGCCGACGATGAGAGCTGTTTCGGCCATGAGTGCTTCCTTCTTCTTGAATTGAGGAGCGTTCCGGCCGGGACAACGCTGCTAGCGCTTCGGCCGGGACGGTCCGGGTCGGATGACGGGCCACGGCTCCGGCATTTCGCCTACCGGTACCTCGATCAGGGTCGGCCGCCCGGCGGCGAAACCTTCCTCGATCCGGCGTCTGAGCTCGTCCGGTGTGGTCGCGCGCAAACCTAGCGCACCACAGCTCTCGGCGAGCTTCACGAAATCGGGATTGGTAAACTCGCTGGCGATCACCCGGTTGTCATAGAGCTCCTTCTGCATCCGCATCACGTTGCCATAGGCGCCGTCGGCGAAGATTACGGCGACAACGTTGATCCCGTGATGCACGGCGGTGGCGAGCTCCGGCATCGTATACATGAAGCCGCCATCGCCGTTGATCGAAAGGACCTGCTTGTCCGGATGCGCGACCTGCACGCCGAGGGCAGTGGCATAGCCGTAGCCGAGCGTGCCCTGGTAGCCGGGCGAGACGAGGGTGCGCGGCCCATAGGTCTGGAAGCCGATGCGGCAGGCATAGGCGACCTGGGTGAACTCGTCGACGAGGAAGCCGTCCTCCGGCAAGGCGGCGCGGAGCGCGGCGACCCATTCCATCTGCGGGCCGAGCTTCTCCTTGAACTGGTGCAGGAATTCGGCCTTCAGCGCTTCCATCTCTTCGGTCCGCGACTCTCGCTCGCGGTTGTAATGCGGAACCCTCGCGAGCAACTCGCGCGTCGCTTTGGCAGCGTCGGCGACGATGCCGACATCCGGCTTCGCAACCCTTGTCAGCTCTGTCGGGTCGATATCGACATGGATGATCGTCAGCCGGTCGTCCGTACCCCAGGTCATCCGTTCGTGCTGCAGTCGGCAACCGATCGAGATCACCACGTCCGCGTCGCCCCAGAGCCGGTTGCCGGCCGGGTGATGCAGGGAGAGCGGGTGGCGGTCGTCGAGCACGCCCTTGCCGTTCATGTAGGATACCACTGGCGCCTGCAGCATCTCGGCAAGCTCGCGGATTTCCTCCGCCGCCTCATAGGCACCGCCGCCGACGAAGATCATCGGGTTCGCGGCCTCGCCGAGCAGCCGCGCCGCGGCGTCGATCAGGTCCGGATCGGGTTCCGGAGCGTCGGGAACCGGCGTTGCCGCGATCCGGCCGACCGGGGCCGACTTGTGCAGCTGGTCGAGCGGCATCTCGATCCCGACCGGCCTCGGGCGACCGCCGCGGAGCTCCCGGAAGGCCTGATCCATTACCGCCGGAACCTGGGACGGATGATCGATGCGGCGCGACCACTTGGTCAGCCGCTCCATCTGTCCGAGCTGGTCCGGGATCTCGTGCAGCATGCCGAGGCCGCGCCCGATGGTCTCGCTCGGGATCTGCCCGGTCAGTGCCAGCACCGGCGTGTTGCAGCCGTAGGCGGTTGAGAGCGCCGCGAAGGTGTTCAGCAGGCCGGGACCGGGAACAACCGCGTAAGTTCCGATTCTCCCGCTCGACTGGGCGTAGCCGAAGGCCATGTAGGCGGTGCCCTGTTCGTGCCGGGCATTGATCACGCGGAGATTGTTGCGGGCGTCGTAGAAGGCGTTGAAGAGCCCGTCGAGCTGGATGCCCGGGAGGCCGAAGACCGTGTCGATCCCGTTCTCCGTCAGCGCACGGACCAGCGCCGTCCCACCGGTCATCTTGGTGGAGCCTGCCATGTTTACCTCCCTGGTTTACGGCCGGTCTTGCTGCCGGCCTCTTGTCAGTCGTTGGCGTGGATCGCGCTCCAGATTTTCTCCGGAGTCATGGGGATGTCGAGATGTTTGACGCCGTAGGGCGAGAGCGCGTCGATGACGGCGTTCATGATCGGGCCCGGACCGCCGATCGACGGGACCTCGCCGACGCCCTTCACCCCGAGCAGGCTGTTCGGTGACGGCGTCGCGGCCCAGCCATGGTCGATGAAAGGCACGTCGTCGGCGCGCGGGAAGGCGTAGTCCATCAGCGATCCGGTCAGCAGCTGGCCGGATTCCTGGTCGTAGACGCTGCCTTCCATAAGGACCTCGCCGATCGCTTGGGCGATGCCGCCGGTGACCTGACCGAAGGCGAGCGGTTCGTTCACAATGCGCCCGAGATCGTCGAGCCCGACGAAGCGGTCGACGGCGACCTTGCCGGTCTCGGGATCGACCTCGACCTCGACGACATAGGCGCCGTTCGGGAAGGTCGTGTGCTTGCCCTCGAAATCCATCTCGCCGACGCAGCCGCCGCGAAGGCCCGGCTCCAGCGTGTCTGCCGGGATGTCGCCCATGCGCGCCATCAGCTCGGGGAAGGAGATCGCCTTGTCGGTGCCGGCGACCTTGAAGCTGCCCGCCTCGTATTCGATATCCTGGACCGCGGTCTCCATCATATGGGCGGCAAGCTTCTTGCCGTTCTCTACCATCTCGATGGCGGCGCGGTGCACTGTGTTCGCGGCGATCGGCATCAGGCAGGACCCGCCGGTGCCGCCGCCGACGACGAGATTGGCGCTGTCGCCCTGCTCGACGATCACCTGGTCGGGATCGATGCCGAGAGTCTCGGCCGCGACCTGGGCGAGGGTAGTCTGGTGGCCTTGGCCGGAATCCTGCGTGCCGGAGCGGACCCGCACCTTGCCGTCGCCGGTCAGCTCGACCTTGCTGCGCTCGGCTGTAGACCCGCCGGTCGCGTGGACATGGATGCCGAAACCCACACCCCTCCGCTTCCCCTTCGCTTCGCTTGCGGCACGGCGCTCGGGGAAGGTGTCGATATTGGCCTTGGCCAGCGCCTTCCTGAAGATTTCCGGATAGTCGCCGCCATCGTAATCCTCGCCCATGGGTGTGTGGAACGGCAGATCGGCCGGCTGCATCAGGTTCTTCGCCCGGATCTCCTGCCGGTCGAAGCCGAGCTTGTCGCAGGCGTAATCGATGATCCGCTCGAGCGTGCCCGCGCTCTCCGGCTTGCCGGCGCCGCGATAGGCGTCGGTCGGCGTGGCATTGGTGAAGACCGCTTTGACCCGGTATTCCGCCGCCTCGATCTTGTAGCAGGAGGTGAAGACGCGGACTGCGCCCTTTGTGACGATGGACGGGTTCACGGCGTTGAGGAAGGCGCCCATGTCGGCGAGCGCGTCGATCCGGAACGCGGTGATCCTGCCGTCCTTCGTCAGGGCCAGCGTCGCCCGGTCGAGCCGGCCGCGGCCCGGCGCGTCGGCGACAAAGCTTTCGGTCCGCTCGGCGATCCATTTGACCGGACGTCCGGTCACGCGGGCGGCGAGCAGGCAGAGGATCTGTTCCGGATAGGGCCAGATTTTCGCCGCGAAGCTGCCGCCGACGTCATTGGTGATAACCCGCATCTGCGTCTCGTCGACGCCGAGTGCCTCGGCCATCGCGGCGCGCAGCATGACCACGCCCTGACTCGGCGTGTGCAGCACGTATTTTCCGGTCGCGGCGTCATATTCGCCGACGCAGCCGCGCGGTTCCACCGGCGCGATCACGGCGCGCGGGTGCTGAACGGTAAGCTCGACCACATGGTCGGCGGCGGCAATCGCCGCATCCACCTCGGAGCCGTTGCCGATGCGCCAGTCGAGGCTGACATTGCCCGGCGCCTCCGGCCACAATCGCGGCGCGTCGGGTGATGCGGCGCGTTCGAGATCCGTGACCGGCTCGAGATCCTCGTAATCGATATCGACAAGCTCGGCCGCTTCCAGGGCCGCTGCCTTGCTGTCGGCGACGATCAGCGCGACCGGCTGGCCGGCATATTTCGCCTCACCTTGGGCGAGGGCCGGGCGGTCCGGTTCGATCATCGGCGTGCCGTCATGGCCGACCATGGGCGCGCGCGAGCGCATCATGCCGACGCCTTCGCGCAGCAGATCGTCTCCGGTAAGGACCGTCAGAACGCCGGGAACGGCTTTCGCGTCCTCGACCGCGACCGAGAGGAGGCGCGCGTGTGCAAAGGCCGAACGGACCACAATCGCATGGGCGGCATTCTCAGGCTGCAGGTCGTCAACATAGAGTCCGTGGCCGGTCAGCAACCGGTCATCCTCGCGTCTCAACATGTATCCTGATCTCGATGGAATAGTGGCTGGACTGTCTCCTTTGTCGCACGCAAATATAGGTGCGATCCAGTCCTTCGTGAGATTGGAGTGGTTCGGCTGAGGCGTCAGCCACTTGGCAGATAATGGGTTTCTAGATGAGCGGTTCAGGCGCCGGTTCGGCGGTTCTCGATAAATTGCGGGCTGCCTTCGACAAGGCGATGGCGAAGCCGACGATGCTGCAGCGCTATCGTGCGCTGCAATCGGTTGTCGCCGATTGCCAGAAACTGCACCGGAAGGTCACGCGGAGCCTGAAGGAGAACCAGAAGGACGAAACCTATCTGGAGCTGGAAAAGCGCTACATCACAAAGCACGAGATGAAGCTCGACGCATTGGCGCAGGGGCTTTTCCGTTGCTACGAGAGCCCGGGAAAAGCGCGTGAAACGCTCGATCAGCTCTGCGGCAATTACGATACCAACTACGCCCTCGAAGTGGTGCGGCTCGGAATCCGTCGTCTGGCGAAGCCGCTCGGCTTCGACGTTCTCGGGATCAAGAGCGAAAGCAGACGTCTGGCCGAGGAGCACTTCGAGAACACGCTTCTGCCGTCTCTCGAAAAGCTGATTCCCGATCATGGGGACTACATCAAGCTGAAGCGGCTGGATGTAGAGGCACGCTACGAGAAGGTGCTGCACGAGATCGAGATCGGCCGCCAGGCCGTGACGGCCGTCGAGTCCGGCCTGAAGAAATACAAGAGCGAACTCGAAACCGCGGCGAAGGCGCTGAGCGAGGAAGAGGTCAGCCAACTCAGCGCGGAGGAGGCGTCCGACCGGCTCCTGTTGCTGCCGGCGAAAATGCGCGAGGCGGTCCTGGAGACGAAGCTCGAAGCATTGAAGAAGCGCTGATGAGAGCGCGCAGAGGGACCTAGCCGCGGCGCCCGTTGGTGAATTCGCGAACCCGGTCGAGCGGAACCTCCACCGGCATCGCGAGCAGCATGAAGGACAGCGTCTTGCCGTGCAGGTCGAGATTGAGCGTGCTGTTGACCCCACCTTCCAAAGCATCGTCGATCACGAAATTGAGCGCCGGCAGGTTCGGCAGTTCGTAGCGTTTCACCGCACTTGCGCCCTTATGGGCGAAGAGTTCCAGCACTTGCGCTTCGGTCACCTGCTCCAGCAGCAACGGATAGGCGTCCTCGCAATAGGGAATGACGCTGATATTCGAGCGGTTGCCCTTGTCGCCACTGCGCCCGTGGGCGATGTCGTGCAGCTTCAGGCGGACAGTTTCGAGCACGATGGTCATGTCTCCGCTCCGCAATAGCTGACCGATGGGGCGAGCCGGTTCCGGTCCACCAGGATCGAGGCGGTATGGATCTGCGCCGTGATGTTGCGGCGGAAACCGCCGCCGCCCGCAGGACCTGAGCAATAGAGACTGAGAACCTCGTCGGCGAGATCCTCCGCGACCTCTTTCGAATGGCTGGAAACCGCGGCCCGGACCCTGAAATCACCGTCGGGCGCCGGAGCCGGACGGCCCGGATAGGGCGCGCTCCCGCCGTCGAACGTGCTCGAGAGGCCGACAATGTCGAAGCGGTACTCGGCGTTGCTGCCGCGCTCGAGGCAGCGCTCGCGGATCACGTCGCGGGCAAGCTTCGCCCGTGCGAGGGCGTTCGGTCCCGCATAGCTGATCTCGGCCTCTCCGAGCCAGCCGCCGTCGAAGCTGACTGTCGTCTTCAGCGTATCGGGCCGGGGTTTGCCCCTGGCGCCGCTGATTGAGACGACGTTATCGCTCTCCTGGGCGACCGACACGCCGGTGATGTCGAGCACGACGTCGGCGGTCAGGTAGGCCGACGGATCGTGCATTTCGTAGAGGATCTGTTCCTTCACGCTCGCCGGCGTGACCGCGCCCCCGGTGTTATTCGCCTTGGAGACCGAGATCGCGCCGTCGCGGCCGATCGTGGCGACCGGAAAGCCGACATGGGCCAGATCGGGCACGTCCTTGAAGCCGGGATCGGCGAAATAGGCGCCGGTAACCTGGGCGCCGCATTCGAGCAGATGCCCGGCAAGTGTTCCCGCAGCGAGCCTGTCCCAGTCATCTTCCGCCCAGCCGAACTCATGGATCAGCGGACCCAGGACCAACGCCGGGTCGGTGGTGCGCCCGACAACCACGATATCCGCTCCGCCCGCCAGTGCCTCGGCGATCGGACGAGCACCGATATAGGTATTGGCGGCGACAATACCGTCGCCGATCGGAAGTCCTTCGATGGACTTGTGCGCGCGGATCTCGCCTTCGCTCATGACCGTGAGCAGGTCGTCGCCGGAGACCACGGCAATCCGCGGTGTGCGGCAGCCGAGCTCTTGCGCGATCTCCAGGATCTTCCGGGCCCCACCCATCGGGTTCGCAGCGCCGAAATTGGAGACGATGCGGATCTTGTGCGCCAGGCAGCGCTCCAGCACGGGGCGCACATAGGCTTCGAGAAAGGGCGAGTAGCCTTTCGCCGGATCCTTCAGTTTCTGTTTCTGCGCGAGCGCCAGGGTGCGTTCGGCCAAGGTCTCGAAGATCAGGTATTTCGGGCCGTCGCGTTTCGCGAGCGTGTCGACGACCGGGCCGCCGGCATCCTTGCGGTCTCCGGCAAAACCGGCGCCGCAGCCGATATGGACGAGGTCTTTGGTCATGGGTCTTTCGCTTGGCAGGATCGGGAGCGAACTGTAGCGTCTGCTGCGGCTTCGTTTCCAGTCCCCATGCAATCAACCAGGAGGACAGGCCCATGAGCGGACTTGCGGATCGTGTCAGCAATAGCGCCGCAGTGTCGCCGTTCGCCGGATTTCCGGAAGGCGGCAGCCTCGTGGTGTTCGATCTCGAGATCACCGCCTGGGAGGGCTCGCTCGCCCGGAGCTGGAGCGGGCCCGACGAGTATATGGAGGTCGTGCAGATCGGCGCCGTGAAGCTCGACGCGGCGATGCCGATGGCGGAGCAGGACAGTTTCGAGATCCTGATTCGACCGGAGAAAAACCCTGTCCTTTCGGATTATTTCACCGTGCTCACCGGGATCACCAACACGGATCTGGACCGGGAAGCCGTCGGCTTTGCCGAGGCGCTACAAGCTTTCGCGGCCTTCGTTGGCGACGCCGGCGCGGTGTACAGCAATGGCGGCGATTGGTCTGACCTGGTGCAGAATGCGGGATGGGCGGGCGTGGATTGGCCGTTTCCACCTGGACTGTTTTCGAATCTCCGCGAGACCATCGCCGGAGCGCTGGGCGCGCCGAACCGGCAGGCCGTCAGTTCCAGTCTTCCCGGACAGCTGGGGCTGGAAGAAGTGCCCGGCGCTCACACGGGGCTCGGCGATTCGCGGGCGATCGCGGCGGCCTTGCGTCAGCTGCGCGCCGACGGTCGCCTCTGACTCCCGGTCCGCGAGCCGGAGCACTGTTGCACCGGACAGATTGCGCATACAAAGTGGTGAGACATGGTCAAGAGAACAGGCGGGAACCAGATGAGTGCGAATATTGGGGATGTCGATGGTGGTCCGGTCAGTGCTGAGGAGATCGGCCGGATTTCGATTTTCCAGGACCTAGGGGAAAACGAGCGCGCGGAGATTGCAGCGCTCTGCACCAAGCGCTCTTTCCGGGCTGAGGAGGTGATCATTTCCACCGGCGGGGCGGACCATGACGTCTATTTCATGCTCTCCGGCAAGGCGGAGGTCCTGAACCACACGATCATCGGGAATGCCCTGCATCTGGATGCGCTCGGCACGGGCGCCTATTTCGGTGAGCTGTCAGCGCTGGACGGCGGACCGCGGTCCGCCGAAGTTCAGGCCATAGAAGACTGTGTCGTCGCGGCAATGCCGCCGAGCGAGTTCCGGCAAGTGCTTGCGGACTACCCGTCCGTGCTGGTGCTTGTGCTGCACAATCTGGCGCAGATGATCCGCGCGGCCAACCTCACCGTGTTGCATCACGCAACGATCTGATCCGGAAGCGGATCAGTCCTCGTCGTTGCCGGCCTGATCGTCCTCGCGGCGGCCGTCGGCCGAGCGGGTGAGCCGGCCCATGAGCTGCTCAAGGGCTGCATGCAGATTGCGGACGCCGGAGCGGGACATGATCATCCGGGACACCACGGCATGTTCGACCTGCGAGCCGTCGATGTTGAATCGCGTATTGACCAGATTGATCCGCACGACACCGTCCCGGACCATGGCGCCAATGACACCGTCGACGAAGATGTCCTGGCATTCCGGGGCAATCACGATGTTCGGCTGCTGACCACCTTTGCCGCCGCCGCTGGTGTTGGAAGTGTCGCTCATGAAGACTCGCCCGACCTAAATTTGTGCCAAATTCGATAGAATACCGATAACACGTTGGGTGCCTTGGCGGAAGACGGTTCGCAGCCGGATTTGCGGTATGCCGCAGGATTGCCAAATCAGGGAGCGGCGGGCAGTGTTCCGACACCCGCCATGTGTTCGCTCCGTCTCTGGAGAGCTGAGATACTGCCGCAAATATTCAAGGATTGGCGTGTTCTGCTCCTGGCCTCGGTGTGGCTCGGATCGGTAGCCGGTCTCTTCGTCTCCGCACCGATGCTGGACCACCTCACCGGGATCGGGCTGTTGGTCTTTGTCCTGCTTACCCTTCCGAGGGCGCGGCGCGAGACCAAGTTCCTGATGCTTGGCGGCGGTCTCATCACGGCCGTCCTGCTGATGACGGTGGCCGGGCCGGCGGATGCCTTGCGCGGCCTGGAGCGCAGTCTGATCTTCGCCGGATTGCTGCCGACCCTGCAGATGACCAAGGCCGTGGCGCTTCGCATGCCGTCTGTGCGTATCAGCCAGGAGAGGCTGGCCTCCCTGCCGGGACAGGCAGCCGACGTCGGCATCGCCATCGGTACGACGGTCTTCGGCTCGGTGCTCAACACCGGCGCCTTTGCCCTGGTTTCAGCCGTGATCAAGCAGGATGCGACCGAGGAACGCCGGTTGACCGCCGCCCGTGCCGCCATGCGCGGCATGAACATTTCGGTGCTCTGGTCGCCGTTCTTTGTCGGTTTCGCGGTGGCCGGCACCTATCTGCCGGAAGTCGAGCTCTGGCAGATCGTGCCGTTCGGCTTCTTTTGCGTTTGTCTCTCCATCGCCATTGCGCTGGCGATGTTTGCGCGGCCCTTCAGCTTCGGTGCCGTCCGCGATTCACTCGCCTGTCTCGGTCCGATCGCGCCGCGGCTCGGGTTTGCCGCAGGGACCGTGATCCTCGTCGGCGCGCTCACGCCGCTCTCGACCCTCGGAGCGATCATCGTGGTGATGCCGGTGCTCTGTGCGATCCAGTTCCAGCGCCATCCGGAGCAGGTGCGCCCGGTCTTCGAGGAGACGGCGACCGCGATGAGCCGGATGGGGGACGACCTCGCGCTCATCGTTGTCGCGATGGTGGTCGGGACGGCTGCGGGGGAGGCGGATGCCCTGATCGTCCATGTCGCGCCGCTGCTCGAGGGCGGGCTGCCGGCGCCGGTTCTGTTGGCGTCGCTCATCGGGATCCAGCTGCTGCCGGCGGTCGTCGGGATCCATCCGATCATCACCGGGACGATATTCCTTGCCGCACTGACCAGCCTGCCGCATGGCATCCTGCCGCTCGCGCTTTACGAGGCGATGCTGGCGGGCTGGGGGCTCGGGTCGATGATCTCGATTGCCTCGCTTTCGGTGGTGACCGCGGGCTCGATGTTCGGTGTGCGGCCGCTGGTGGTCGCGATCGGGCCGAACCTGCTCTATGTGCTGGTGGTCTGGGCCGCGCTGGTGCCGTTGCTCAGCGCCGTGCACTACGCCTTTATTTGAGGTCTTAGCGCCGCCGCCGGGTCATCACCAGAAAGACGGCGGAAACAACGGCGGCGAGCGCCGCGTAATCGACCAGTCCCGGCACCGTGCCGAAGATCAGCGCGTCGAACACGACGCCCATGACGGGGACCATCAGCGTGCCGACGGTCGAGACCACGACCGGCAGCATGGTGACGACGTTGAAATAGGCCCAGTAACAGAAGATCCCGGTGATCGTCATGTTGTAGACGAGACCCATCGTTGGCCACAGGCTGACGCTCTCCGGCATGTTCTGGTAATCCCAGATGCCGGCGATCAGTGCGATCGGCACGGCGCCGAGCAGTTGCTGCCAGCCGGTCAGCACGGTCACGGGGATCGAGAATCCGAAATATTTCACCGCCGCGGTCCCGGAACCCCAGGCGATGGCCGCGAACAGCACCAGCGCGGGGCCGAGTGGTCCGCCCGACAGGGCGCGTTCATCTCCGAAGAACAGCAATGCCATGCCGACAAGGCCGAGGCCGAGGGCGATCATCGAACGGCCGCTGAGGCGTTCCTTCACCAGCCAGGCGCCGGTCAGCGAGGCCCAGAGCGGCATGGTGTAGGCCAGAATCGCCGCGCGCCCCGATTCCATCAGGTCGACACCATAGAGCACCGCAATGTTCCATATCGACATGTTGAGCACGGAGACGATGATCAGCCCTTTCCACTCGGCGCGGGGAACGCGAAGCGGGAGGCCGCGTACACGGGCCAGTGCGAACAGTCCGACCGCCGCGGACAGGCCGGCGACGGCGCGGAATACGAACGGAGGATATTCCGCGAGCGACAGCTTCATCACCGGCCAGTTCAGGCCCCAGAGCAGGGCGAGCATGGCGAGCAGGAAGACGGCGAAAGCGGGGATGCCCGAAGTGTCGGGCGTGCCGGGTTTGACCACGGGCGTCGAGCCCTTATCTCTGTGACGGGTACGTGAAGAGAAGTCTTGCTATCCCAATTCATGCTTGAGCGCCAGACTTCTCCCCTCCTAACATCGCGCCCGAGAGATTAACGGCGCGGCAATCAGGCTGCGATCCGATATGGAGGCTTTTGATGGTTAAATTCGGTATCGGTCAGGCGATCAAACGTGTCGAGGACCAGCGCCTTTTGACCGGCCAGGGGAACTATACGGACGACGTGGCGCCGGACGGCGCGCTGCGCGCCTATATTCTCCGCTCGCCCTATGCGCACGCGAAGATCACCTCGGTCGAGACCGCGGACGCCGAGGCTGTACAGGGCGTGGTCGCGGTACTGACCAACAAGCATGTCAAGGAAGACGGGCTCGGCGATCTGCCTTGCCTCGCGCCGGCGGCGAACAAGGACGGCAGCCCGAGGGCTGACACGCCGCGTCCGATCCTGGAGGGCGACACGGTGCGCCATGTCGGGACTCCGGTCGCCATGGTGATCGCCGAGACCCTCGAGGCAGCCCGCGACGCCGCGGAGCTGATCGAGATCGACTACGAACCGCTTGCTCCGGCGACGGACACCGAGGCGGCGACCAAGCCCGGCGCGGCCCAGCTCTACGATCATATCCCGAACAACATCTGCTTCGACTGGCACAAGGGCGACCTCGAGATGGCGGATGCGGCCTTCACACGGGCGTCCCGTGTGGTGGAGACCCGGGTGGTCAATAACCGGATCATCGTCAATTCGATGGAGCCGCGCGGCGCCATCGGGCTCTACGATGCCGCGACCGACCGCACCACGCTCTACAGCTCGACCCAAGGCCCGTCCTTCATTCACCCGCATCTTGCCGAAACGGTGCTGAAGATCGACAAGTCGAAGCTGCGCTGCATCACCACCGATGTCGGCGGCGGCTTCGGGATGAAGATCTTCCTCTATCCGGAGCAATGTCTGATTGCTTGGGCGTCGCGGCGCCTGAAGCGGACGGTGAAATATACGCCGGACCGTTCGGAAGCCTTCATGTCCGACAGCCAGGGGCGGGACAACATCTCCTATGTGAAGGCCGCGCTCGACGAGAACGGCAAGATCATCGCCCTGAAGGTGGAGACCTTTGCCAATCTCGGCGGTTATCTCTGCAATTTCGGTCCCTACATTCCGACCGAAGCCGGGACGCACATGCTCTCGGGCGTCTACGACATTCCGTCGATCTATGTGAACGTCAAAGGCGTGCTCACCAACACCACGCCGACCGACGCCTATCGCGGCGCGGGCCGACCGGAGGCGGCCTATCTGATCGAGCGGGTGATGGACAATTGCGCCGCCGCGACCGGGCTCTCCCGCGACGAGATCCGCCGGCGGAATTTCATCCGGCCCGATCAGATGCCGTACAGCACCGCGCTCGGCAACGTCTACGACACCGGCGAGTTCCAGACCGTGATGGAGAAATGCATGGAGCGGGCCGACTGGAACGGCTTCGCGGCCCGCAAGGCTGACTCCGAGAAGCGCGGCAAGCTGCGCGGCCTCGGTCTCGGCTACTACATCGAGAAGTGCGGCGGCGGCAATCCGGACACGGCCGACATCCGTTTCACCGAGGACGACAAGATCGAGATCTATATCGGCAACCAGTCCAACGGACAGGGGCACGAGACCGCCTATGCGCAGGTGCTGGGCGAGGTGCTCGGCATCGACGGCGAGCGGATCCGCGTCGTGCAAGGCGATACCGACCGCACGCCCCCGGGCATGACGGGCGGCTCCCGGGCGCTGCCGGTCGGCGGCGTCGCCGTGCTGCTCGGCGGGCGCGAGATCGTCGAGAAAGGCAAGAAGGTCGCGGCCCGTGTCATGGAGGCCGCGGTCGAGGATATCGAGTTCGCCGACGGCACCTTCACCGTCGCCGGGACGGACAAGACCATGTCGCTGTTCGATGTCCGGCGCGAGGCGGAAGAGGGGCTCGATACCGTGCACGAGCGCATTCCCGAAGCCGCGACCTTCCCGAACGGCTGCCATGTCTGCGAGATGGAAATCGATCCGGATACGGGTATCGCGGAGATCCAGCGCTACACCGTGGTCGACGATTTCGGCTCGGTCATCAATCCGAACATGCTGGCGGGCCAGGTGCATGGCGGGGTCGGCCAGGGTCTCGGCCAGGCGCTCTACGAGCATGCTGTCTATGACGAGGAGAGCGGCCAGCTGATGACCGGCTCCTACATGGACTACAACCTGCCGCGCGCCGATCAGGTGCCGCTGATCGACTTCACCACGCACAATGTCTGGTGCACGACCAACCCGCTCGGCATCAAGGGCTCGGGCGAGGCGGGGGCCATCGGCGCCCCGCCGGCGGCGATCAGTGCCGTTTGCGACGCGCTCGGCATTACCAATATCGACATGCCGGCGACCCAGGAGAAGATCTGGGCCGCCGCAAATGAGCGCCGGCTCGCCGCGGCCGAATAAGACCCGTTCCGAAAAGACGGTTGCGGAAACGCAGCCGTCTTTTTTGTATGCAAGTTCCAGAATTCAGAGGGGGACGCCATGACGGCACCGATCGAATGCTATACGTGGAAGACGTCGAACGGCCGCAAGATCACGATCATGCTGGAGGAGTGCGGGATTCCGTACAACCTGCATCCGATCAATATCGGCGAGGACGATCAGTTCACGCCGGAATATATCGCCATCAACCCGAACTCCAAGATCCCGGCGATCGTCGATCCGGACGGACCGGGCGGAAAGCCCTACACGGTCATCGAGTCTGGCGCGATCCTGATGTATCTCGCCGAGAAGACCGGCAAGTTCATGCCGTCCGAGATGGGCAAGCGCTACGAGGTCATCCAGTGGCTGATGTTCCAGATGGGCGGCATCGGCCCGATCTTCGGCCAGGTGCACCATTTCAAGCGTGCCGCCAAGGAGAAGGTGCCTTACGGCATCGAGCGCTACGGCAAGGAATGCCTGCGTCTCTACGGCGTGCTGAACAGCCGTCTCGAGGGCCGGGACTATCTCGCCAACGACGAGGTCTCCATTGCCGACTTCGCGACCCTGCCCTGGGTGTTCCGGCACGACTGGCAGGAAGTGGACCTCGCGCAGTTCCCGAACGTGAAGCGCTGGTACGACACCATGATGGCGCGTCCGGCCCTGCAGCGCGGCATGGAACTGCCTTGAGGTTTTTTGCGCAGCCTCATTGAAAAGAACGGGGGGGCCCGGCCAATGCCGCCCCTTTTTCTTGTTAAGCGCTCCCCCCGCCTGGGGGGGGAATGACGTCTGCGTTGGGACGGCGAAAGCTACCCTTCGACCCGCTTCGCCTCGAAATCGATCTGCAGATCCATCTCGCCGCTTGGGTTTCCAGTATCCCCAAAGGTGCGGTCGTCGATCCGCGTCTCGACCGAGAGCGCCACTGCGTGGTGTTTCGAGCGGAAGGGGAAGTCCTGGTTGTCGATCCAGGTGAGTTTCAGCGTGGCGGGCCCGGTGACGCCGTTGAGGGTCAGATCGCCCGTCACGGTTCCGGTGCGCGGGCCGGTCTGCCGGCTCTGCTTGCCGACGAACGCGATCCGGGTACCGGAGACGGGGCTTTCATCGCTCCCTGTTTGAGGAGGCGTAAAGGCTCCGGCCGGCTCGACAGTGAAGCGGATGTCGCGGATCGCGGGAGCGGATTCGTCGAAGCTGAAACTGCCCTCGCCGGTGAGGAACATGCCGCGGCTATCGGCCAGCCCGAGATGGCTGGTCCGGAAAGTGATCGAGAGATGGTCCGGATCGACCTCGTAGCGCGCCGGTTCCGCCCTCGGCGCCGCGCCGGCCGCGAGCATCACCAGAACGGCAAGCAGGCTCACGATAGTTTTTGCTGCGCGCGAGGGGAGTTTCATATTACGCCTCCAGGAATGAACTCTCGGGCCGGACGCCCGGATGGGAACCATGAAATCAGATTTGGGCAGGAATATGCGCGTTGCGAGGGCCTTTTGGTCGCACGGCAACGGGCAGGGGGAAATCCGCGAGGAAACGCTTCGGGAGCCGGCGGACGGCGAGCTGCTGGTCGAGGCGCTCTATTCCGCGGTCAGCAAGGGGACGGAGAGCCTCGTCTTCCGGGGCGGTGTGCCGCGTTCCGAGTGGGACCGCATGGCCTGTCCGTTTCAGGAGGGACGTTTCCCGGGCCCGGTGAAATATGGCTATGCCTCGGTCGGCCGGGTCGCAGGGGGTGACGGGCTCAAGAAGGGGACGCCGGTCTTTGTGCTCTATCCGCATCAGACCCGCTATGTCGTCCCGACCGACGCAGCGATCCCGCTGCCGAAGACGGTGTCGCCGGAGCGGGCGGTGTTGGCCGCTAACATGGAGACCGCGCTCAATGCCGTCTGGGATGCCGAGGCGGCGCGCGCCAAGGAACTCTGCGTCATCGGCGGCGGCATGGTCGGGCTTCTCACGGGCTACCTCGCCCGCCGTTTCTGGGGCGAGGAGGTGTGGGTCTTCGATCCGGTTGAAAGCCGGTCGGCGGTCTGCGAGGCGCTCGGTCTGCGCTATGCCGGCGCGGGCGGGCATCCCGAAAAATTCAGTCTTCTGTTCCACGCCAGCGCGACGGAGGCCGGGCTGCGCCGGGCGCTCGACCTAGCCGCCTTCGAGGCGACGATCATCGAGCTCAGTTGGTATGGCGATCGCGAGGTCTCGCTGCCGCTCGGCGGCGCCTTCCATTCGCAGCGCCTGACGATCCAGGCCTCCCAGGTCGGTGCGGTCGCCCCGTCCCGGCGCCAGGGCGCGCGGCACCGGGAGCGGCTCGCCGAAGCCATCGGCCTGCTGGACGATCCCGCGCTCGACGTTCTGATCACCGGTGAGTGCCCGTTCGAGGACTTGCCGAAGGTCATGGCGAAGCTTACATCCGGCGCGCCCGAGACTCTCTGCCACCGTATCCGCTATCCTGATTGACCGGAGCAATTCATGTACGCACTTACCGTCCGCGACCACGTGATGATCGCGCACAGCTTCAACTCCCCGACCTTCGGGCCGGCGCAGCGCCTGCACGGGGCGACCTATGTGGTTGATGTCGAGTTTCGCCGCGCGGAGCTGGACGCGGACAATCTCGTGATCGATATCGGCGCCGCGTCGGAAGAACTGAAGGCGGTTCTGGCGCCGCTCGCCTACCGCAATCTCGACGAACTGCCGGAGTTCGCCGGCGAGAACACCACCACCGAGTTTCTTGCCCGGCACATCTACGAGGCCATGGCGGCCTCGATCCGCGCCGGAAAACTCGGCGAGACGGCCTTGGGCCTCGCGGGTATGAAGGTGACGCTTCACGAGTCCCACATCGCCTGGGCCTCCTACGAGGGGACATTGTGACACCCGCACGGCTGCAGTATCCCGGCCTCCCGGTCCATTTCATCGTTCCGGGGCCGCTCGGCACGCTGACGGGCGGCTTCATCTATGACCGGCAGATGGTCGATGGATTGCAGGCGGCAGGCCGGCTCGGCGCCGTCCATGAACTTTCCGGCAACTTCCCGCGCGCGGCGCCCTACGACGTTGCCGCCGGTGCGGCGGTACTGGCCGGGCTGCCGGACCGCGCGCTCTGCGTGATCGACGGTCTCGCCCTGACCGCGCTCGGCCAGGTGGTCGCCCAGCACGGGTCCCGGCTCGATGTGGTGGCGATGATCCACCACCCGCTCGCCGACGAGACCGGGCTCGGCGAGCGGGAGAGGGAGGCGTTCTTCGCCGCCGAAAAGGCGGTGCTGGGGGACGTCACGCGCATCGTCGTCTCCAGCGCCAGAACGGCTCTGCGGCTGCGCGATTTCGGCGTGAATCCCTCTGCAGTGCGTGTGGTGGAGCCGGGTATCGCCGAATGGGCCCGGGGCGAAAGCTGGATAGGAGACGGGAGCGCACCTGTCCGCGTCCTGTCAGTGGCGACCCTGACGAAGCGTAAGGGGCACGACGTCGCCCTGAAGGCATTGGCCTCCTGCAGCGATCTCGACTGGCGCCTTGACATCGTCGGCGCGCCGCGCGACCCGGAACATGGTGCGGACCTGAAGACGCTTTCTGGGGAGCTGGGGATCCTGGAGCGCGTGACCTTCCATGGCGAGGTCGGCGAAGAAAAGCTGGTGGAGCTGCACCGCCGGGCCAGCCTTTTTCTCTCAGCCACCTATCACGAGGGTTTCGGTATGGCACTGGCGGATGCAGTCGCCTTCGGGCTTCCGGTCGTCACGACTGAAGAGGGTGCCGTTGCTGAGGCCGTGCGCACGGCGGCCGAGCAAGTGCCCGCGGGTGACGTGGACGGTCTCGGGCAGACACTCCGAACGCTTCTCGGGGATGATGGCGCGCGTCGGCAACTCGCCGCACGGAGCCGCGACGCGGCGTCGGGACTTTCCGACTGGGCGCGAGCGCAAACGTCCTTTCAGCGCGCCGTCGACGGAGTGACGCTGCAATGAGCGGCGGGTTCTCTGCGGATTGGCTCGCGGCACGCGCGGTCTGGGACCGGGCGGCGCGAAGCCCCGAAGTCGAGGGCGCGCTGGTGCAATGGGCCGGAGTTCGGTCGGCACCGCTCCGGATACTCGATCTCGGCGCCGGAACGGGAAACAACCAGCGCCATCTGGCGCCGTTGCTGAAAACGCCGTGCGACTGGCGTTTGGTGGACAGCGACGCTGCGTTGCTGGACCGTGCCGTCGGCCATGCCGCGCTGAAGACTGACGACCGGATCGCGGTGGAGAACCTCGATCTCGCCGCATCGGATATCTCCCCGCTGTTGGAAGATGCGGATCTGGTAACTGCCTCGGCGCTCTTCGATCTGGTTTCGACGGAATGGATGGATCGCTTCCTCGATGCCGTGGCGGCGCGCGGGTGTGCCCTGCTCGCGGTGCTGACCTATGACGGACGGATCGATATCGAAGGCGATCACGAGGAGGCGGAGAATCTGGAAGCACTGGTGAACGATCACCAGCACGGCGACAAGGGCTTCGGTCCCGCGCTCGGCCCGGGCGCACATGCCGCCATGGTCGACGGCCTGACCCGGCGAGGTTACCGTGTGCAGGAGGGTGCGAGCGACTGGAGTCTGACGGCAGGCGATCCGGGCGCGCGGGAGCTTGTCGAGGGCTGGGTGTCCGCCGCGGGCGAGATCGCGCCGCTCGATCGCGAGGAGATCGCGGCTTGGGGCGCAGCTCTGCTGGCCCGTCCGGAGACCCGGATCTATGTCGGCCATCGGGACCTGTTCGCGGTGCCGCTCAGCTGAGCCTGCAGTCGAACAGCGTATCCTTGCCGAGCGGATAGGTCCGCGCCTCGAAGCGTAGGGCGGCGTCGAGTTTCTCGATTTCTGGCAGCACAAGTCCCGGCCGGCCCGAGCCGATGATCATCGGTGCGACCGAGACCTGCAGCCGGTCGATCAGCTTCTCCGACAGGAACCGGGAAATCGTCTGTCCGCCGCCTTCGATCAGGATAGTGCTGAGCCCCCGCCCGCGAAGTGCCTCGAGCAGGAGATGCGGGTCCGCGCGACCGTCCGGACCGGTGGCGTCCAGCATGCCGCAATGTTCCGGGAGATTGCCGCGGCGCGTGCCTGAAACGAGCAGGGTTTCCGCGTCCGGTTCGGTCAGCAGGGCATGGCTTGCCGGCACTCTGCCCTGCGTGTCGATCACCACGCGCACTGCGTTGGGGCCCGGGACCCGGCGGGTGGTCAGGCGCGGATTATCGAGTACCGCGGTCGTCGCGCCGACCACGACGGCATCGGCGAGGGCCCGGAGCCGATGCAGGTGATCGAGGCTCTCGGGTCCGTTCACATAGTGTGAGTGTCCGCTCTCGGTCGCGATGCGGCCGTCGAGGCTCTGTCCGATCTGTGCGATGACGGTCGGCCGATCCGCGCAGGCCGCGGCAAGGTCGCGATACAGCTCCCAGGGGACGTCTTGCGCTTCCACCCCGGTGTCTTCCGGGGTGTTCTTTCCGAGCCCGGCGAGGATTTCCCTCCAGATGCCGCTCATCTTTGTTCGCCGAACGGGGCGCCGTCGCTCAGCGGCCAGTCCGCGACATCCGCGATCAGGTCGGCAAGCTGCTGTCCGTAGGCGGCGAGCAGGGCGGCACCCTGATCCGCCGTCGCGCGGCTCGCCGCTCCTGTCGCGCCGGACGGATTGAGATCCTCCGCGTTCCAGGCGAAACCGCCAGCTCCGGAGAGTCCGAGCCGTTTCGATCTGGCGGTCCTGGCTTCGGCGGAGTTCGGGAAGTCCGCGATCTTGGCCGTCCGAACGAGTTCTGGCGCGATCGCCAGCATCAGAGCGGTCTCGATCTGGCCGCCATGCAGTCCGTGTTTCATCTCGTCCGGATCGATCATCCCGTCCGGAATGTCGAAGCGGAAGGTGTTCGCCCGGACCGCCAGCATTCCGGCTTCGCTGCGCAGGCGCTGGGCAACGATATCGACGATCTGGGGCTGGCCGCCATGGCTGTTTAGAAGGATCAGCTTGCGCACGCCTGCGGCGGCAACGGAGCGGCCGATCTCGGTCCAGGACGCTATCAGGGTTTCCGCCGCCTGGGTGAGGGTGCCGACAAAACTCATATGCTCGGGGCTGAGGCCGATGGCCTGGGACGGCAGGATCAGGAGCATGAGGTTGTCCGGCACCCGTTCAGATGCGGCCGCGAGGACCGCTTCGGTGATCAGGATGTCGGTTGCCAGGGGAAGGTGCGGGCCGTGCTGCTCGGTCGCGCCGACGGGCAGCAGAGCGAGCGTGCGCGACGGATCGAGCGCCGCGAATTCCTCCGTCGTCAGGTGACCCCAGATGTGGACAGGCATCCCTTTGAAAACCCGGCTGTTTCCGAGACGCGCAGAGCGAACACCGCGGCCTGTCCGCTGTCAAGGTCCCGGCGCGGCGCCTCGGGCATTTTCGCTGTCACATAACGGCGATCTGTTTGTCATCGTTCTGACAAATAAAATTCAAGGATAAATGAGGGTGCGATCTTACAATTCGGTACTTTAAACACAAAAAGTAAATAATATTTCGCGTATACTTTGTGGTGATCGATGAATTCATGATTTGTCGATGAGTATTTTTGCATGTCTTGGCACGGCAGGCGTTGGAACAATGTTGAGCTCACCTTTTGTCGCAGGAGCGTTTCTCGGGGTGCGCCGCCGCTGACGGGCATTCGTCTGTCAGTGTGCAGGTCTTGATCCCGATGCGCTAACCGGCACCGCAGGGCGGTGGCAGGAGCTGTGTGTCTCCGGTCCCGTGGATCCTGATCAGGATCCGACGCGGCAGACTGCGTTGCTGGCGGTCGCGGGACCGTTCATCGCGGCTTCGTGCGATCGGCTTGTTCTCCAGGGCATCGCTTCGGTCGGCATCCTCGGTCAGCATGCCGAGCCCGAGATCGTCGATCCCGACCAGATGCAGGGACCAGTCCTCGGTGCGCCATGTGATCCGGCCCGCCGCCGGCGTCGCATGAACCGGCATACAGATTTCCGCGGGCTTTCCATATCGCTGCAGAAGAGCGTCCTGCACCGTGCGGGCGCTCTTGCGTGTCGCCGCCGCATGGCGCCGTTCGAGGAGAACCTGCCGGAGCCGGGTGTCCCCGTCGAACTGCAGATAGATCCGGAAGCTGGAGCCCAGCGTCGGGACGGCCTGCAAGACCAGCAAACCTTTCAGCGCGCCGAAGTCGAGACCGTCCTCGAGATATTGGGCGTCCGGCAGGGCGCTGCGTGCGTCGTCCAGTGCCATGCCGAAGCTGAGCCGGGCAAGGGGCGGGGGAAGTGCGGTTTCGGCCGCTCCGGCGCCCAGGCTCGCGAGGCCTGCGGCGAGGATCGCCAGGACAAGTGCAATTGCGGGGCCTGTCCGCAGCCGGCTCACCGGAGGCCGGCGCGCATCAGGCCGCGTTTGGCTCCCTGGAACCGGCCGAGGGCCATCAGGCCCGCCTGACGCAGCAGTTTCTGAGGCGCGTAAGGACGGGTCGCCACGCCGGCAAGAGCGCCGATCGCCGAAAGCCGTCCAGCGACGTCCGGCTGCCGCCGCGGCGCATAGCGCGCGAGAGTCTCCGCGGATCCGATGTCCCGGTCCTCCGCCCGCGCCGAGCGCAGCAGTTCGGTCAGCGTCATGATATCACGTACCGACATGTTCCAGCCCTGTGCGGCGATCGGTGGCGCGATGTGGGCGCTCTCCCCGATGGCCACCACGCGATTGCGCGCCGGACGGGGCGTGAAGCCGAGAGTGAGGGGGAATACTGCCTTGGCGCCGCTGAACGCGATCTTCCCGAAGGCGGTCTGTCGGCGCGACAACTTGCGCGCGATTGTTTCGTCGTCGCAGGCGGCCAGCGCACCGATATCATCCGGAGAGGCGATCGTGATCAGGGAGGCATCGTATTCCGCGACCGGGATCAGGGTCAGCGTGCCGGTATCGTCATAACGCTCGATGCAGAGCCTATCGTGCGGATGTTCGAGGCGCACCGGGACACAGAGCGCACTGCGGCCGAGCGGGCGCTTGCGCAGGGCAATGCCGGCGGCTTCCCGGGCAATCGATTGGAGGCCGTCGGCGGCGACGGCGAGGGCCGCTTCGAGCGTCGATCCGTCCGCGGTCTCGATCCGGACGCTTCGGTCGCCGGGAAAGACGCCCGTGGCATGCGATGCGACGGCCGGCACGTCCGGAATGACGGCCATCAGGTCGCGGATAAACAGGTTTTGCGCGAGAAACTCTTCTCCGGCATCGTCTGCCGTGAAATTTTCCGTCACCAGGCCGAACGGGCCCGTGGTTTCGATCCGGAGATCGAGCAACGGCGTCGCTCTCGAACGGACGTCTATGCCCAGGATATCAAGCGAATCAACACTGGAGGGCATCAGGGCCGTGGTTCTCGGGTCCGTGTCCCGGTCCGCCCTGGGGCCGACCATCACGGCCTCGAACCCGGCATCGCGAAGAGCATGGGTCGCAAGTTGGGCTGTGGGACCGTTGCCGATGACGGCGATATCGAGCTTCATGGCGCTTCCTTTCAATCGGATAGTAGACTTCGGGTTCGACAATGCAATCTTCAAGTTATTGCCCCATGGTCAACTTTAGATCGTAAAGGTTGATGGCAATTTGACGGGCGCAGCGGGTCGCGAAGCCCGTATTTAGCGCAAATGTCAGCTTTCTGGCGATCTGCGCAACCAATAGTATTTGTTTCGTGGGTGTCGAAAAATTCACCTATAACGTCCACGTGGAAATTGATCGTTCCGGCGCAACATGGTATGGTTAACGACCTAGACGCCAGCCACGCAAGAAATTACAAGAACCGCTTCAGGTCTCGGTAGCGCGGCATCAAAGTCCGGCGGCGCGTTTTTCAGCGTAGCAGAAAGCTTTTAGGACAGGTATCTCAACCAGAGATGAAGTTATTGTCTTTACCTCATTGTAATTCGGGGTTTTGGCAATTTTCGGTTTAGGGAACTCTTGAGGGATCGGGGGGTGATTATGAAAAATGCCGCCAATCGTCTGATTGACGAGGCAGCGGACGCTTCCGGCCAGGCGTCCGAAAAAGACTCGGCGGATCGGGGCAAGACAAATGCGAACAATCCGGTCGATGTATTCGTCGGCGCGCGCCTGCGGCGCCGCCGCAAGGAAATGGGAATGACGCAGCGGATCGTCGCGCAGAAGATCGGTGTGACGTCCCAGCAGTACATGAAATACGAACGCGGGGACAACCGGATCAGTGCGTCCCGTCTGTTCGACGTCGCATCGGTCCTGAACACGCCGGTGTCTTACTTCTTCGACGAGATGGACGAGCAGACGATTTCACAATCGCCCGCCCGGCTGCTGGGGGCCGAGGATATCGCGCCGCCGGTTGCCAGCGCCCACGATGTCGAGATGGACTCTCCGCTGGCGCGTCGTCAGGCGAACGAGCTTGTGCGTCTCTGGGGCGACCTGCCGGAGCATGCACGGACGCGGATCGTCGATTTGGTTCGGACCATGTCCGAACTGGCCGAACCCGGGCATGACAAGGAACATCACTAGGCGGCTTTCATCAGCCTCTTGGGAGCAGAATATTGCCGCCCGCGCCGCTTCGGTTGCGCGGGCGGTTCGTTCTTGCACGGGGACGCGCTGCCCCGTCTGAAGGCGGTCGCTCCTTACTTCGCGACGATGATGTAGGGCTCCCGGAGGTCGTGCTCTTCCAGGTTGGTGCCGGGGCCGATCCTGTCGACGATCAGGAAATCCGCCGGGCCGGAAAGCGGGGCGAGCACGCCGTGCCAGCAGTTCCGCTTGTACTGGATGCCCTGCGCGCCGTTCGTCAGGAAGGCTTCCGGTTTGCCGGGCGCACCGTTTTCGTCCGCCGCGACGATGACGAGGAAGCGGGTTCCGTTCATCGGCACGAAAGCCTGGCTGCCGTCCGGATGCCGTTCCATCATTTTCAGTGTGAGGGGGAGCGTTACCGCATCGCTCCGGCCGATGCTGAGCGTGACTGAGCCGTCCGCATCCGTTTCCGGCCGCGCGCGGTCGTGATAGCGGCCGCAAAGCCCGGCATTGATCATGTAATCCGGCGCGCCGGCTGCCTCCAGCACTTCGCCATAGGCGGCAAACGCCTCCGCGGAAAGCGGCCTCGCGGCGATCGTCCGGCTCATCGACCGAAGGCTCCAACGCCCGTCAGCCGCGGGTGGCGGTGCATGTCCTTGTAGAGCAGGTAACGGAACAGGCCGGGACCGGCGGCATAGCAGGCCTGCGGGCAGAAGGCGCGCAGCCACATATAATCGCCCGCCTCGACCTCGACCCAGTCCCGGTTCAGCTTGTAGACACCCTTGCCCTCGAGCACGTAGAGCCCGTGCTCCATGACATGGGTCTCCTCGAAGGGGATTGTGCCGCCGGGCAGGAAGGTGACGACGGTGATGTGCATGTCGTGCCGGAGATCCGACGGATCGACGAAGCGCGTGGTCGCCCAGCGTCCCTCGGTGTCCGGCATGGCGGCGGGCGTGATGTCCTGGTCGCGGGCGAAGAGCGGGTCGGGGGCGTCGATCCCCTCGACCTTCTCGTACATCTTGCGGATCCAGTGGAACTGCGCGGTCTCGGCCCCATCGTTCTTCAGCGTCCAGCCGCTCGCCGGGGGCAGGTAGGCGAAGCCGCCGGGTGTCAGAACATTTTCCTTGCCGCCGACCGTCACGGTGATCGCGCCGGCGACGACGAAAAGCGCGCCCTCGGCGCCCGCTTCCGGCTCCGGCTTCGTCGAGCCGCCGCCGGGGGAGACTTCCATCACATAGTGCGAGAAGGTCTCGGCGAAGCCGGACAGCGGGCGGGCGATGATCCAGCCGCGGGTCTTCTCCCAGAAGGGGAAGATGCTGGCGACGATGTCCGTCATCACGCCCTTCGGGATCACCGCGTAGGCCTCGGTGAAGACGGCCCGGCCTGTCATCAGCTGCGTCTGTCCCGGCAGACCGCCGGGGATCGTGTAATAGGAACGGTCGGCGCCACTCATGGCAGGAGATCCTTCAGTCGGAGTTCTGTGATGCGTTCGACCTGGCGGCAGGCCTCGGCCATTTCGGTCGCGCGGTCATGCTCGATGCGCTTCTTGAAAGCCGCGAGGATGCTAGCCTTCGTGTTGTCGCGCACGGCGATGATGAAGGGGAAGCCGTGCTTCTCCACATAGCGCCGGTTCAGATCCTCGAAGCTGGCGCGCTCTTCGTCGGTCAGCGCATCGAGTCCTGCGCTTGCCTGTTCGGCGGTGGACTCGGTGGTCAGGCGTTTCGCCTGAGCGAGCTTGCCGGCGAGGTCCGGATGCGCATTCAGAACCGCGAGCCGCAGCTCCGGGCTGGCCGAGCGGAAGATGCGGGTGAGGGCGGAATGCAGCCCGGTCGCCGTGTCGTGCGCCGGACCGCGCTCGAGATCGAAGGCGGCCTCGGCGATCCAGGGCGAATTCTCGTAGATGCCGCCGAAGCGGGAGACGAAGGTGGTCTTGTCCATCCGGCTCGGGCGCTCGAAGCGCTTGTGCGGATGCTTCTGCGCCCAGTGTTCGGCGATCTCGATCCGGCGGGCGAACCAGACTTTGTCCCTGGCTTTCGCATAGTCTAGGAAGCGCTTCAGGCCCGCCGCCCGGCCCGGCCGTCCCGCGAGCCGGCAATGCAGGCCGATCGACATCATCGCCGGGCGCCCTTCCTTGCCCTCCTCGTAGAGCGCGTCGAAGCTGTCCTTCAGATACTGGAAGAACTGCTCGCCGGTATTGAAGCCCTGCGGCGTCGCGAAGCGCATGTCGTTGGCGTCGAGCGTATAGGGGATGATCAGCTGGTCGCGCTCGCCCGCTTCCATCCAGTAGGGCAGGTCGTCGGCGTAGCTGTCGGAGATGTAGTCGAAGTCGCCGTGTGCGGCGACGAGCTCGACCGTGTTCATCGAGCAGCGGCCGGTATACCAGCCGCGCGGCGGCTCGCCGGTGACCTCGGTATGGAGCCGGATCGCCTCGACGATCTGCGCCAGTTCCTCGGCCTCGGTCATATCCTTGTGCTCGATCCATTTGAGGCCGTGCGAGGCGATCTCCCAGCCGGCCTCCTTCATCGCCTTCACCTGCGACGGGCCGCGGGCCAGCGCCGTTGCGACGCCGTAGACGGTGAGCGGGATCCCGGCTCCGGTGAACATCCGGTGCAGGCGCCAGAAACCGGCGCGGGCGCCGTATTCGTAGATCGATTCCATGTTCCAGTGGCGCTGACCCGGCCACGCGGTCGCGCCAACGATCTCGGAAAGGAAGGCCTCGGAGGCTTCGTCCCCGTGCAGCAGGTTGTTCTCCCCGCCTTCCTCGTAGTTCAGAACGAACTGGACCGCGACCCGGGCGCCGCCCGGCCAGTCCGCATCGGGCGCGTTCGGGCCGTAGCCTTCGAGGTCGCGCGGATAGTCCCCCATCATCCCACCTCTTCACTGGTACCGGGCGCCATGGTTCCAGAGAACGCGCGCGCGGACATTCAACAAAATTTTGAAAGACTCTTATGACATGGCGCCTTTCATATACAATTCCTTGAGAATCTAATTCGGTCAAAGAGCAGCCGGGAATAACCGGTGCGGACATGCCGAGCGAACAGGGGCAGAGAGATTATGGCGTCGGGACGTCTGACAACGCATGTGCTGGATCAGGCCGCCGGGACACCCGCGGCGGGGCTGAAGATCGCGCTCTACCGCCTTAACGGCGAGGCGCGCGAGCTGATCTCCTCGACGGTCACGAACGATGACGGCCGCACCGATGCGCCGATGGCGAGTGGGGACAGCTTCACCGAGGGACAGTATGAGCTGGTCTTCGATGCCGGCGACTATCTGCGCCGGGCAGGCCATGTCTCGGGCGAGATCCTCTTTCTCGATCGGATCCCGCTCCGTTTCGGCATCGCCGATGCCTCCCAGCATTTCCATGTTCCGCTGCTGCTCTCTCCCTACGGCTACGCGACCTACCGGGGAAGCTGAGAAATGTCGGCGCGCGGCGAGATCCGGTTCCTGCTGAACGACCGCGAGGTGCGGCTTTCCACCGTTGGCGCCGGGGACACGCTGCTCGACCACCTCCGTCTTGAGCAGCGCCTGCGCGGCACCAAGGAAGGCTGTGCCGAAGGCGATTGCGGCGCCTGCACCGTGCTGGTCGGGCGCCGGACCTCGGACGGGCTGAAATACGAGACGGTGAATGCCTGCATCCGTCTGCTCGCCTCGGTCGATCTCTGCCACGTGGTGACAGTGGAATATCTCCGCGCTCCCGAAGGCGGGCTGCATGCCGTCCAGCAGGCGATGGTGGAGCATCACGGCAGCCAGTGCGGCTTCTGCACGCCGGGCATCGTGATGTCGCTCTACGCGCTCTGGATGGAGGGCGGCTGCGGCTCGGTCGAGGCAGTGGAGACCGCGCTGCAGGGCAATCTCTGCCGTTGCACCGGCTATGCTCCGATTGTCCGCGCGGCGCTGGACGCGGCCGGACGCGGGAAAGTGGCCGACGATCCGTTGATGGCGCAGCGCGAGGCCGTAACGGCGAAACTGGCGGAGATGGACGACGGTGCGCGGGTCGTCGTCTCGCGTGGCGGCAGCACGGCGATCCTGCCGGCCGACGCGGACGATCTCGCGCGGGTTCTGCTCGAGGTCGGCAATGCGACCATGGTGGCGGGCTCGACCGATGTCGGGCTCTGGATCACCAAGCACATGAAGGACATCTCTCCGGCTGTCTTCATAGGACATATCGCGGACCTGAAACGGATCAGCGTCGGCGAAGACGCGCTCTTCCTCGGCGCCGGCGTCACCTACAGCGAGAGCACGGCAATGATCGCGGAGCATTTCCCGCATCTGGCCGAGTTCTGGGACCGGATCGGCGGCTGGCAGGTGCGCAATATGGGCACGATCGGCGGCAATATCGCCAACGGCTCTCCCATTGGCGACACGCCGCCCGCCCTGATCGCGCTCGGCGCCCAATTGATGCTCCGGCGCGGCAGCAAGCGGCGCACCATCCCGCTCGAGGCCTTCTTCATCGATTACGGCAAGCAGGACCGGGTACCGGACGAGTTCGTCGAGAGCGTGCGCATCCCGCTCCCGGCGCCGGGCACGCTGAACGCCGCCTACAAGGTCTCGAAGCGGCGCGACGAGGATATCTCGGCGGTCTGCGGCGCCTTCTCCGTTGCGCTCGATGGCGGAACGGTGACATCGGCCCGGCTTGCCTTCGGCGGCATGGCGGCGACGCCGAAACGGGCGGAGAAGACGGAGGCGGCGCTCCTCGGCCAGCCCTGGAACGAGACAAGCGTGCGGGCGGCGATGGCGGCGATGGCCGAGGATTTCACGCCGCTTTCCGACTGGCGGGCCTCTGCCGACTACCGCTCCAAGGTCGCGGCCAACCTGCTGCTGCGCTTCTTCCTCGAAACCTCCGGCGGGGAAACGCTTGCAAGGCTGAGCGCGTGATGGACGGGGGAAGCAAACAGGAAGCGATCCGCGGCGGCGTGCACAGCGCGGAGCGGCATGACTCCGCCCATAAGCATGTGGCGGGTACGGCGGACTATATCGACGACATGGCCGAGCCCGCGGGCACGCTGCATGGCTGGCTCGGGCTGTCGGATGCGGCCCATGCGGAGATCGTCTCGATGGACCTCTCCGACGTCCGCGCGGCGCCCGGTGTCGCACTGGTCCTGACCGCCGACGACATTCCGGGCGAGAACGATGTCAGCCCGGTCCATGCCCATGACGATCCGGTCTTCGCTGAGGGCAAGGTCATGTTCCGGGGGCAGCCGATGTTCGCGGTGATCGCGGAGACAAGGGACGCGGCGCGCAGGGCGGCGGCGCTGGCGAAGATCGAATATCGCGCGCTCCCGGCCGCGATCTCCATCGATGCGGCGCTGGAGGCGGGCGGCGATCTCGTGACCGCGCCGCTGAAGCTGGAGCGCGGCGATGTCGAGAGTGCGTTGAAAGCCGCTCCGCACCGCCTGAAGGGCGAGATGGAGATCGGTGGGCAGGATCATTTCTATCTCGAGGGCCATATCGCGCTCGCCATCCCGGGCGAGGACGAGACCGTCACGATCCACTCCTCGACGCAGCATCCGAGCGAGGGACAGGTTCTGGTCGCACAGGTGCTCGGCGTGCCGGCGAATGCGGTCTCGGTCGTGGTCCGGCGCATGGGCGGCGGGTTTGGCGGCAAGGAAAGCCAGCCGGCTCTGTTCGCTGCTGTCGCGGCGCTCGCCGCCAAGAAGCTGAATCGAGCGGTGAAGCTCCGCCCGGACCGCGACGACGACATGATCGCGACCGGCAAGCGGCACGACTTCAAGGTCAGCTACGATGTCGGCTACGACGAGGAGGGTCGTATCCTCGCCGTCGACGGCACCTTTGCCGCGCGCTGCGGCTTTTCCGCCGATCTCTCCGGCCCGGTGACGGACCGCGCGCTGTTCCATGCGGACAATGCCTACTATTACCCGGCCGTCCGCCTGCGGTCGCAGCCGCTCCGTACCAACACGGTCTCCAACACCGCCTTCCGCGGCTTCGGCGGCCCGCAGGGTGTGGTCGGGGCGGAACGGATCGTCGAGGAGATCGCCTACGCCCTCGGCAAGGACCCGCTGGAGATCCGCAAGGCGAACTTCTATTGCGCCGGGCCGGACCGGGACGTCACGCCCTATCACCAGCAGGTCACCGACTGCATCCTCGACCGGCTGGTTGCGGAGCTGGAGGAGAGTTCGGACTATCAGGCGCGCCGTAAGGCTGTGCTCGATTTCAACGCGAAGGGCGGCATCCTTCGCAAGGGCATCGCCCTGACCCCGGTCAAGTTCGGCATCTCCTTCACCGCGACCTGGTACAATCAGGCGGGCGCGCTGGTGCATGTTTACAAGGATGGCTCGATCCACCTGAACCATGGCGGTACCGAGATGGGGCAAGGCCTCTTCACCAAGGTGGCGCAGGTCGTGGCCGACTGTTTCCAGGTTGATCTCGACCGTGTCAGGGTAAGCGCGACAGCGACCGAGAAGGTGCCGAACACCTCCGCGACGGCGGCCTCGTCCGGCTCGGACCTCAACGGCATGGCGGCGCAGGATGCCGCGGAGCAGATCAAACAGCGCCTGAGGACATTCGCCGCTGAGAAATGGGACCTGCCCGAGGAGGCCGTGCGTTTCGAGGCCGGACAGGTTGTCGTCGGCGAGCAGGTGCTCAGCTTTGAAGAGTTCATCGCCGCCGCCTACATGGCGCGGGTCCATCTCTCGGCGGCCGGGTTCTACAAGACGCCGGAGATCCATTGGGACCGTGCCGCGGGCAAGGGCCGGCCGTTCTACTATTTCGCCTACGGCGCGGCGGTCTCGGAGGTCACCATCGACACGCTGACCGGCGAGTACCGGATCGACCGCTCGGACGTGCTCCACGATGTCGGCAAGTCGCTCAATCCGGCAATCGACAAGGGCCAGGTCGAGGGAGGCTTCATCCAGGGCGTGGGCTGGCTGACCACCGAGGAACTGTGGTGGGACAAGGAGGGCCGGCTGCGCACCCATGCGCCCTCGACCTACAAGATCCCGCTCGCATCCGACGTGCCGCGGATCTTCAACGTGGCGCTGGCCGAGTGGTCCGAGAACAAGGAGCGTACCATCAGGCGCTCAAAAGCGGTCGGCGAGCCGCCGCTGATGCTCGGCATCTCGGTGCTGGAAGCGCTCTCCATGGCGGTGGCGAGCGTTGCCGATTACCGCGAATGCTCGCGCCTCGATACGCCCGCGACGCCGGAACGCATCCTGCTCGCCGTCGAGCGTCTGCGGGCCAAGGACGGAGCTGCGGCATGAGCGGATCGTTCTTCGAAACCGCCGGACCGGCGATCCGGCTGGAACTCGTCTTGGCGTTGGGCTCGACGCCGCGCGCGGCGGGGACCGTGATGTATGTCTCCGCCGACCGGACCGAAGGCACGATCGGCGGAGGTCGTCTCGAATTCGTTGCGATCGAGGCGGCGCGCGAGATGCTCGCGGCGGGGTCCGCTGAGCGCCGGCTCGAAATGCCGCTCGGCCCGGAAATCGGCCAGTGCTGCGGCGGTTACGTGGCCATCAGCATGCTGCGGCTCGACGCTGCTATGCTCGCTCGAGAGGGAGAGCGCCTGGCGGCGGCGCGGCGGAATAACCCGTCCATCTATATCTTCGGCGCCGGCCATGTCGGCCGCGCGCTGGCCGCCGCGACAAGTCTGCTGCCGGTTCGCACCGTGCTGGTCGACGAGCGCGAGGAGCAACTCGCGCTCTGCCAGGCGCCGGTCGAACAGCGCCTGACGCCGTTGCCGGAAGCCGAGGTGCGGGGTGCGCCGCCGGGCAGCGCTTTCGTCGTTCTTACCCACGACCATGCGCTGGATTTCATCATTGCCGCCGAAGCGCTGATGCGCGGGGACGCGGCCTATGTCGGCATGATCGGCTCGAAGACCAAGCGTGCCTCGTTCGAGCGTTGGTGCGCGAAAAGCAGCGCGTCGGTGGGAGATACTGCGCCACTGCTCTGTCCGATCGGAAGCGCCGGCAGCGACGACAAGCGTCCGGAAGTGATCGCCGCCTTCGTCGCGGCCGAGGTGATCGCGCGGTTGACGGAGGCGCAGGCGACGGGGGATGCTGCGCCGCAACAAATAAGAGCGGGGGGACGGGTTGGATGAGTGAGGGGGCGACGAGCCGTCTGGAACTGACGGGGATCACCAAGTCGTTTCCGGGTGTGCTCGCCAATGATGATGTCAGCTTCTCGGTGGCGCCGGGCACGATCCATGCGCTGCTCGGCGAGAACGGGGCCGGTAAGTCAACACTGGTAAAGATGATCTACGGGATCATGCATCCCGATGCCGGCGAGATCCGTTTCGACGGCAAGCCCGTGCAGGTCGCCAACCCGAAGGCGGCGCGTGCCATGGGCGTCGGCATGGTGTTCCAGCATTTCTCCCTCTTTGAGGCGATGACGGTGCTGGAGAATATCGCCCTCGGGCTCGACGAGGCCGTCTCCTATTCCGAGCTGGAAAGCCGCGTCCGCACCGTGCTCGACCAGTATCATTTGCATCTCGACCCGCACCGCACCGTCGCCACCCTCAGTGTTGGCGAGCGTCAGCGCATCGAGATCGTCCGCGCCCTGCTGCTGACCCCGCAGCTGCTGATCATGGACGAGCCGACCTCGGTGCTCACACCGCAGGAGGTCGCCCAGCTTTTCGATACGTTGCGGGCACTGGCCAAAGGCGGCTGCTCGATCCTCTATATCAGCCACAAGCTGCACGAGATCGTGGAGCTCTGCGACAAGGCGACGATCCTGCGCGGTGGCAGGGTGGTCGCCGAATGCGATCCGAAGAAGGAATCCTCCCGCTCCATGGCAGAGATGATGATCGGCGGCTCGCTGAAGGAGATCGAGAAGGCGGAGGGGCGCAGCTTCGGGGCCGAACGCTTCATCGTCTCGGATCTTTCGCTGCCGGCCGACGACGAGTTCGGCACGACGCTCAGGAACGTCACCTTCTCCGTCCGCGCAGGCGAGATCTTCGGCGTCGCCGGTGTGGCCGGGAACGGTCAGAATGAGCTTCTGCTCGCCCTCAGCGGCGAGCGGCCGGTGCCGTTTTCCGACGCGGTGAAGATCGACGGCGTGCCAGTCGGCGCGCTCGGTGCCGAGGCGCGCCGGGGGCATGGCCTTTGTGCCGTGCCCGAGGAGCGCAACGGCCATGGCGCGGTGCCGGGCTTCTCGCTGACCGACAACGCCATCCTGACCGCGCGGAACCGTAAGAACATGGTCAACTGGGGCGTGATCAACAGCCGTCTCGCGGAGCGCTATACGGACGAGGTGATCCATACCTTCGCGGTGAAAACCACCGGTGCGTCGTCGCCCGCCGGATCGCTTTCCGGCGGCAATCTGCAGAAATTCATCATGGGACGGGAAATCATGCAGGCGCCGGAAGTGCTCGTGGTCTCGCAGCCGACCTGGGGCGTCGATGCGGGCGCCGCGGCGGCGATCCATCAGGAGATCGTCGATCTTGCTGCGCGTGGCTCGGCTGTGGTGGTGATCAGCCAGGATCTCGACGAGTTGCTTGCCATTTCCGACACGCTCGCGGTGATGAACGAGGGTGTACTCTCGCGCAGCCTGAAGGTCGGCGAGGCCTCGGTCGACGAGATCGGCCTCCTGATGGGCGGCGTGCACGGCGATCCGGAAGCGACGCGCGAATATGCGGGAGCCTCCCATGTTGCTTGAGCTGGAGAAGCGCAAGCAGCCGAGCCGCGCGATGCTCTATCTGACACCGGTTATCTCGGTGATGCTGACCATGGTGTTCGGGGCGACGATCTTCTCGCTGCTCGGGTATGACGGGCCCGAAGCGGTCTGGGACATCTTCTTCGTGCCGGTGCTCGATATCGGCGCCTGGCAGGACCTCGGCATCAAGGCGGCGCCGCTGATCCTGATCGCGACCGGCCTCTCCATCGGCTTCCGCGCCAATGTCTGGAACATCGGCGCCGAGGGGCAGTACGTCATGGGTGCGCTCGCCGGCACCGGCGTCGCGCTCGCGACCTGGGAGATGGAGGGCTGGTGGATCCTGCCGGCGATGTGTTTCGCGGGAATGATCGGCGGCGCGCTCTACGCGGGGATACCGGCCTTGCTGAAGACCAAGCTCAATGTCAGCGAGATCCTGAGCAGCCTGATGCTGACCTATGTCTCGGTCCAGCTGCTCTATTTCCTGATGCGCGGTCCGTGGAAGGATCCGGAGGGCTTCAACTTCCCGCAGAGCCGGATGTTCAACGACAGCCAGATTTTGCCGGAGATCGGCAATACCTTCGTGCATCTCGGCGTGCCGATCGCCTTCATCGTCGCGGTGATCGCCTGGTACGTACTTTCGAAGACCGTGTTCGGCTTCGAGATCCGGGTCGTCGGCGCGGCGCCGCACGCGGCGCGCTATGGCGGCTTCAACCAGAAGCGCACGATCTGGCTCGCGCTGCTGGCGGGTGGCGGCTTCGCCGGGTTCGCGGGCATCCTGGAGGCGGCGGGCCCCTATGGGCAGATGGTGCCGCAATTCCCGACGGGCTACGGCTTCACGGCGATCATCGTCGCCTTCCTCGGCCGCCTGCATCCGGCGGGGATCGTGCTCGGCGCGCTGATCCTCGCGATCTCCTATGTCGGCGGCGAGATCGCGCAATCCTCCATCGGCCTGCCGAACGCGGCGAGCGGCCTCTTTCAGGCGATGATGCTGTTCTTCCTGCTGGCGACCGACATTCTGGTGAATTACCGCCTCCGCCTCGGCGGTGCGCGCAGCGGAGGCGCGGCATGACCGAAGCGATCCTGATCTCCATCCTCGTCACCGTCGTCGGGGCGGCGACGCCTATCCTGCTGGCGGGCCTCGGCGAGCTGGTGGTGGAGAAATCCGGCGTGCTCAATCTCGGGGTCGAGGGCATGATGCTGGTCGGCGCCGTCACCGGCTTCGCCGTCACCACCATGACCGGCGTCACCTTCGTCGGCATCGTCGCGGCGGCTGTCGCGGCGGCGGGGGCGTCGATGATCTTCGGCTATCTGACCCTGACGCTGACCGCCAACCAGGTCGCGACCGGTCTCGCTCTGACCATCTTCGGCATCGGCCTCTCCTCGCTGATGGGCGCCGGTTTCGTCGGCCAGACGGTGGAGCGGATCGGCCCGCTCTTCCCGCCCGCGCTTGCCGAGCACGAGCATCTCCGCGTGCTCTTCGGCTACGATCCGGTGGTCTATTTCTCCTTCGCGATGACCCTCGTGGTCGCCTGGTTCCTCCGCCGCACCCGCGCCGGACTGATCCTCCGCGCGGTCGGGGAGAACGACGTCTCCGCCCATTCCATCGGCTATTCGGTGATCTCCGTGCGCTACATGGCGGTCGCCTTCGGCGGCGCCATGGCGGGGATCGGCGGCTGCTACTATTCGCTGGTCCTGACCCCGATGTGGGCCGAACGGCTGACCGCCGGGCGCGGCTGGATCGCACTGGCGCTGGTGGTGTTCTCCGCCTGGCGGCCGATGCGGCTGCTCGCCGGGGCCTATCTCTTCGGTGTGGTGATGACGCTGGAGCTGCACGCCAAGGCGGCCGGTTTCGAATACGTCCCGCCGGAATTCCTCGCCGCGATGCCCTATCTCGCGACCATCGTCGTGCTGGCGCTGATCTCGATGCGCAAGTCCGTCGGCTCGCAGGCGCCGGCCTGTCTCGGACAGCCGTTCAAGCCGTCGACTTGAGTGGCGACGAGTGCTCACTTAGTCTTGGTAGTGTTTTTTGGGGGAAAGCATGACAAGTCTAACAGCACTGGAGTCAAAACGATCAATTAGATCTGCCGCCCGTCGTCTTGCCAGTCACTTCGCCGATGAGATTGTGGCTGGGGTTCCGACGAAGCTATTCGGAGAACTGTGGCGACCGTCGAACACAGATATTTGGTGCCTTGTAGATGAACCGAAGCCTCGGAAAGATACCGGTTCACCCCACTACTGGATCGGATTTGGTCGGGGGGCGGGTTCATGGAAGAAACGAATCGTTCAGTGTGATTTACCCGAGGAAGGTAAGAATAGGCATTACGCAGCCGTCTTCGCAAAGGACGGTGACGGCGAAATTTGGTTAATGCATAACGGTAGGATTTCAGGTGGCGGAGCCACCTTGCCGAAAGATGAACTAGAGAGGACATACCATCATAAGCGTGTCGACGTTGAGTTCTCGGACGGTAAATCCGCGCGATATTATCCAGTTGTTAAGCTGGGAGTGAGCAATAGGAAAGTATATCGATCAATCAGGGACTTCTTGGATGCTTGTCAAAGCGTTCGCTTAAATAAGCTGCAGTACCGTCTTCCGGTGAGCTCGAAAATTGACAGTTTCGCTAGATATGGTTCCGCCCCCGGAGATTGGTTCATTTCCAAAGAGCCAAGTGGGTTTGAAGCGAGTAGGCCGGCGTACTGCTATATTTTACGATTTGGTACAGGTAACCCGGATGGGAATGATACATGGAAGATAGGGTGGACGACGCACCCTATACGCCGTCTTGGGCAGATAAACGCGCATATTCCAATTTCGATTAAAGGAAGTTGGAAAAAATATTTTCAGGCTCGGTTTCCTACAGCCACTATCGCTTTTGATGCGGAACAAAAAATTCTTCGCGAATTTCTGAAGGATAAACTCCCTCGAAGAGAGCAGGTAATATGTAATGAGGACACTATTAGAAAGGTATGTAAGACTCTGATTAAATGGAGTGAAGATAGAAAAGTTGAGTAAATTGATTTTTACTCATTTCATCATCCCCTCGACCCGTGCTTTGCACTTCCTGATCATGAAATCGACGAAGAGCCGGATTTTCGGGTCGAGCAGGCGGCGATGGGGATAGAGGCAGGCGAGCGCGACCGGTGGCGGCGGGGTTTGTTCCAGCACCGGCACCAGGGCACCGCTGCGGATATGGCTCGCGACCTCAAAGAAGGGCTTGTTGACGATCCCGCGCCCGGCGAGCGCCCATTCGGTCAGCACGTCGCCCTCGTCGGCATCGTAGGGACCGCGGACATTGAAGCGGGTCGGGCCGTTCTTGGTCTGCAGGGTCCAGAAATATTCCTGCGTGCCCGGAAAGCGCAACAGCAGGCAGTGGTGGCCGTTCTCGACCAGGTCTTCCGGCTTTTCCGGCGTGCCGAAATGGTCGAGATAGACCGGCGCAGCGCAGAGCACGCGCGGGCAGTCCATGATCTTGCGCGCCTTCAGGCTCGAATCCTCCGGTGTGCCGAGCACGATGGCGACATCGACTCTCTCGTCGAAGATATCGACCTTGCGGTCGGAGAGCCGGAGCTGGATCGCGAGATCGGGGTAGAGATCGTTGAACTCGGGCACCAGCGGCGCCACCACACGTCGCGCGAGGCCGAGGGGAGAGAGCACCTTGATCGAGCCGCGGGGATGCTGCGAATACTCCGCGACCGCCGCTTCGGCCTTGTCGAGCGCGTCGATGATTTCCTTCGCATGATCGTAGAACAGGCGCCCGACCTCCGTCGGGGCGATCTTCCGCGTGGTCCGGTTGAAGAGCCGGATGCCGAGACGGTTTTCAAGCTCCCGTATACGATTGCTGGCCACCGCCGGGGTCAGCCGGAGATCCCTGCCGCCCGCGGTAATGCTGCCGAGTTCGACCGTGCGCACGAAAACCCGGATGCTGTCGAGATAGGGCATGGCCGCCTCTGATTTTCAAAAATTCCTATAAAGTAAAGCGGAGATATCGCGCTTTTGGAAGCGCCGCGGATTTGCCAGAGTGGCGATCTGTCATGCTGCGGGGGAGTGTGCGAATGCTGGAGCTGTTGCCGAATTCGGCCGTGATCTGGGACTGGGTGAGTTTCGCCGCGCGCTGGCTGCACGTGATCACCGCAATCGCCTGGATCGGCTCGTCCTTCTATTTCATCGCCCTCGACCTCGGTTTGCGCAAGGCGGCGAGCCTGCCGGAAGGCGCGCATGGCGAGGAATGGCAGGTGCATGGCGGCGGCTTCTACCACATCCAGAAATATCTCGTGGCCCCCGCCGCGCTGCCGGAGCATCTGACCTGGTTCAAGTGGGAGAGCTACTGGACCTGGATGTCGGGCTTCGCGCTCATGTGCATCGTCTATTACGGCCATGCCGATCTCTACCTGATCGACCAGAATGTCTGGGCCGCCGAGAGTTGGCAGGCAATCGCCGTCTCGCTTGGCTCGCTCGCGCTCGGCTGGACGGTCTACACGCTTGCCTGCCGCTCGCCGCTGGCGAAGAACCCGACGCTGCTGATGGTGCTGCTCTACGCGGCTCTGGTGGCGCTCGCCTGGGGCTTCACGCAGATCTTCACGGGGCGAGCGGCCTTCCTGCATCTGGGCGCGATCACCGCGACCATAATGTCGGCCAACGTCTTCATGGTGATCATTCCGAACCAGAAGATCGTCGTCGCCGACCTGAAGGCGGGACGGGTGCCGGACGCCAAATACGGCGCCATTGCCAAGCTGCGCTCGACCCACAACAACTACCTGACCTTGCCGGTTCTCTTCCTGATGCTCTCGAACCATTACCCGCTCGCCTTTGCGACCGAGTACAATTGGGTGATCGCCAGCCTGGTCTTCCTGATGGGCGTCACGATCCGGCATTTCTTCAATACGATGCATGCCCGCAAGGGCCAGCCCTGGTGGACCTGGGCACTGACCGTGGCGCTTTTCCTCGCCATCGTCTGGCTTTCCACGGCGGAACCGAAGCAGGCGGGTGATGAGGCCGCCGCAGTGGAGCTTAGCCCGGCCGCGGAGCGGCTGGCCGCCTCGCCGCATTTCGAGCCGGTGCTTGAGGCCGTACTCGGCCGCTGCTCCATGTGCCATGCGACGGAACCTGCCTGGGACGGGATCGCCGCCGCGCCGAAGGGCGTGAAGCTGGAGACCGAAGCGGAGATCGCCCTGCATGCGCGGGAGATCTACCTGCAGGCCGGCCGCAGCCATGCCATGCCGCCCGCCAACGTCTCCTATATGGAGCCTTCAGAGCGCGCGGCCATCGTGCGCTGGTACGAGGGCAGCGGCCAGGCGGTGAACTGATGACGGGGACCATCCTGCGCGGCCGGGTGCTGAGCTTCCGTTCCGAGCCCGCGCACTATGACGACACGGACAGCTTCCTTTTCATCGAGGATGGCGCGGTGCGCATCGCGGACGGCAAGATCGTGTCCGTCGGCACCTTCGATCCGCGCGCCGCGGAGGGAACGACCGTCGTTGATCATCGTCCTCACCTGATCGTGCCGGGCTTCATCGATACCCACGCCCATTTCCCGCAGATGCAGGTCATCGCCTCATGGGGCGCGACCCTGCTCGACTGGCTGGAGAAATATACTTTCCCGGAGGAGACCCGCTTCTCCGACCCGGGCCACGCGGCCCATATCGCCGGTCATTTCCTCGACACGCTCGCCGCGCACGGCACCACGACGGCAGCGGTCTACTGCACGGTTCATCCGCAATCTGCGGACGCCTTCTTCACCGAGGCCGAGCGGCGCAACATGGCCATGATTGCCGGCAAGGTGATGATGGACCGGAACGCGCCGGAGGGACTGCTCGACACACCGCAGAGTTCCTACGACGACAGCAAGGCGCTGATCGCGAAGTGGCATGGGCGGAGCAGGGCGCTCTACGCCATCACGCCGCGCTTCGCGATTACCTCGACTCCCGAGCAGCTCGAGATGGCAGAGGCGCTTGTGCGCGAGCATCCGGATTGCTACCTGCAGACCCATCTCTCCGAGAACAAGGCGGAGATCGAGCTGACACGGCAGCTCTACCCCGGCGCGCGGGATTATTTCGACGTCTACGAGAGCTATGGCCTGCTCGGCGCGAAGAGCCTTTTCGGCCATGCCATCCATCTGACCGAGCGCGAGCAGAAGCGGATGGCGGAGACGGATTCCGTTGCGGTCTTCTGTCCGACCTCGAACCTTTTCCTCGGCAGCGGGCTCTATGACGAGGCGGGACTGCGCGCCGACGGGGTGAGGCGGGCGATCGCGACCGATGTCGGCGGCGGCACCAACTACTCCATGCTGCGTACGCTGGACGAGGGCTACAAGGTGCTGGCGCTACGGGGCCAGCGGATGGACCCGCTGCACAGCTTTTACTGGGCGACGCTCGGCAACGCCCATGCGCTCTCGCTGGAGGACCGCATCGGGACGCTGGATCCAGGTACGGCCGCGGATATCGCCGTGCTCGACAGCCGGGCGACGCCGGTCATGGCGCTGCGCATGGAACGGGTCCGGAGCCTGCAGGAAGAGCTTTTCCTGCTGCAAACCCTCGGCGACGACCGGACGGTGGTCGAGACCTATGTGGCGGGTATGCCGGTGAAGCGGGGCTGAAGCCGCAGCTTTCTCTAGGTAAACACGTTCTGGTAAGCGGCGAGAATATCCAGCTGCCGCTGGTCGGTGAGCGGACGGCTGTTTTCGATCTTCCAGAGCTGGATCGCCCAGTTCTGTCCGTCGAACTCGACGATGTGAACGGTCGAAAGGATCGTACGATCCTTTGACTTGAGCGGGATCCGGTGAATCGAGAAGGAATAGCTGCGACACTCCGTGCCGCTCTGACCGGCCTCCCAAATGAGCCTCGGCGCGGGTGGCATGTAGGGCGTGTCGCTCTTCAGGCCGGACCCGTGGTGCCGGGCGGTCTGGACCGACAGCTCGGATTTGGACAGAAAGTTGTACCGGCAATAATTGAACTCGTCCTGGACCAGATCGGCCAGCGCCTCTTCGGTCGTCTTGTGATCGATTGCCTGCATCACCTGATTGATCGGGGCGGATTTCATGACGGATGACGGCTGCAAATAGAAAAGCCGCGGCAGGCAGGTATTGCAGTCGCGTTCGAAACTGCTGACCCAATCCTCGGGCAGGGAAGAGGCGATCCGCCGCGCCAGTTTGAGCGACGGCGTCCATCCCGGCTCCATGATCCGGTGCACCTGGCTGGGGGAGGTCTCGGCGGTCAGGGCGAGCTTGTAGGGAGACAGCCCGTTCTCGACGATCCAGCGCCGCGCCATCTCGGTGATCTTGAAGATTTCGAATTCGATCGTATCGAGCGATTGCGAAACGGAGCCGACGGTTGATCCGCTTGAGTGTGGCCGTATTTCATGTTTGAACGAGTAGGGGCTGCCCGGATCTTCATTCAGATCTTCGAATGCATGGCTAAGGGCCTGTATTGCCCCGGAATTCACCTTGATTTCGGCAATCTCTGTTTGCTCCTCCAAGGGTTGCCCTGAGCGGGTCTCATTCACATTGGCCTCCAGGCTCAGGGCCATTTCGGAGCTGGAGAAAGTGTCGGTGCTCATTTTCTCACCTCTACCCTGGCAGGAAGCGCGAATACCGACATTTTCCTCTTCTGAGGGTCGGATGAATTCACGTCAAAAATTTCACGAAAGCCAGTTTACCCAGCCAGCGTGCGGCAATCAATCTTGGCGAAAGTCTGGCGGGCGATATGCGCGCTCTGCGGGAGCGGCGGAATCGGCGCAAAAATACGGGATTTCCCGCCGCCCGACGGCTTCCGCTATTTAGGGTGCGCGCGCTGCATGAGCGGCGAGAGGATCTGGTCCGAGACATGGAAGTCCCAGATCGCGGGACCGCTCGAGGCCTCGAACCTGCGCGCGAGGTCGGGAAGGGTGTCGAGATCGGTCACTGTCTCGCCCTGCAGCCCGAATCCGCGTGCGATCGCGGCGAAATCCGGCCGGCCGAACACCGCGCCCTCGTCGGTCAGGCCTTCCGAGCGCAGCTTGTGGATCTCCGAGCCGTAGGCGCCGTCGTTCATGACGCAGATCAGCACTTTCATGCCGTGCCGCTTCATGGTCTCCAGTTCCTGGATATGCATCAGCAGGCTGCCGTCGCCGTCGAACATGACGACCGGTTTGCCGGGCTTCGCCGCCGCGACGCCCATGGCGAAGGAGGTGCCGTTTCCGATTGCGCCGAACTCCCGGATGGTGAGGAAGTTCTCGACCGGGCGGTCCGGCATCTGCGCGAAGAAATAGGAGCAATGGCCGGAGGAGTTCACCGCCTCCCAGGTTTTCGGCAGCGCCGCGTCGAGCGCGATGGCGACGTCGCGCGGATCGAGCAGGCCCTGTTCCTGCGCATGCACGGAGCCGTCCGCGGGAGAGGTCCGGATCCGGTCCGCCAGTTCGGGGCTGCGCCAGCTCGGAGCATTGGCGTCACGCGGGCCGAGCGCCTCGACGAGCGCGCGGACGCTCATCCCGGCATCGCCGCGCAGATGACGGTGCGCGGTGATCCGGCCCTGCGTGAGGGTGGTCGGTGCGGTGTCGATGCGCAGCACCTCCGCGTTCGGGTAGAGAGTGCCGTTGTAGGAGTTGTGATTGGCAAGGCTGGCGCCGACCGCGATGACCATGTCGGCTTCCGCGAAACATTCCCGCGTCACGTCGCTGGAAAACCCGCCGGCGATGCTGAGATTGAACGGGTCGTCGTGGAACATCCCGCGCACAGGCAGAGTGGTGGCGAGCAGACCGCCGCAGCGCTCCGCCAGCGCCTTGCAGGCTTCGGTCGCGCCTTCCGAACGCAATGCGCCGAGACCGGCCATCACGATCACCTTGCGCTTTTCCGCGATGACCGCCGCCATGTCGGCGACGTCCTCCGGATGCGGCGGCATCGGGCGCATTTTCGGCAGCACGTCGCGGGACGGCGCCGGGAGCTTGCTATCTCCCTTCCAGTCGAGGTTCTGCAGGTCGAACGGCACGCCAAGGACGACCGGTCGCATTTCCTCCTGCGCCTGCACGAAGGCGTCGCGGATCTGGCGCAGCATACGGTCCGGGTGGTGCAGCGCGTGATAGTCGGCGCCGCAGGCCTTTACGAACGGGGCCTGCTCCAGCTCCTGGTTGTACCAGTGGTTCTTCAGCGGCGACTCCCCGGCGAAGACCACCAGCGGGATATGGGCGCGGACCGCGGCGGGCAGGGCAGTCATCACCTGCGTGAGGCCCGGACCGCAGGTGACCGTGGAGACGCCGACCGTGTTCCTGGAGCGCGCATAGGCCATCGCCGCTGCGACGGCGCAATGCTCGTGCCGGACATAGACGAAATCGCAGCCGAGACCGGCGAGCGCCGTCGCCCAGTTCATGTTGGCGTCGCCGAGCAGGGCGAAGCAGGTTTCCACCTGTTCCTGATGGAAGGCCTCTGCCAGAATCTCGTAGGTTTTCTTCGCCGACATGATGCACGCGCTCCCTTGGGGCGACCGGTTTGCGGACCATGGTGCGTCAGCTGCCCGGCCGGTGCAAAACCCGTCTGTTTTCGTGGTTTGACGCTACGGTATTCAATTGTATACAATGTAGTCAAGAAGGCTGCGAATGGCGGCGTTTCGAAGTCGCCAAGCGGTCCGTTGCGAGGAGAGAATACCTTGTCTGCCAAATCCGAAAAGGTGTGGGACGTCGTCGTTGTCGGCGGCGGGAATGCGGCCCTGTGCGCGGCCATCGAGGCGGCGGAAGCGGGCCGCAGCGTGATCATTCTCGAAGGCGCGCCGAAGACCTATCGCGGCGGCAATTCGCGCCACACCAGGAACTTCCGCTGCATGCATCGCGGGCCGCTCTCGGTACTGACGGACAGCTACGAGGAAGACGAGTATTTCGACGACCTGATCCGGGTTACCAAGGGCAATACCGACGAGGAGCTGGCGCGGCTCGCCATCCGCACCTCGGAGAAATGCCTGCCCTGGATGGAGTCGCATGGCGTCCGCTTCCAGCCGTCGCTCTCGGGCACGCTGTCCCTTGGCCGGACCAACGCCTTCTTCCTCGGCGGCGGCAAGGCGCTTGTGAACGCCTATTACAACACCGCCGCCGATCTGGGCGTCGAGGTCGTCTACGAGGCGCAGGTCACCCATGTCGAGATCGCGGACGGGCGCTTCAACGCGGTCGAGGTGGAGATCGCGGGCGGCGCGAGGCAGCGCATCGAAGGCCGCGCCGTGGTGCTCGCCTCCGGAGGTTTCCAGGGCGATATCGACTGGCTGGCCCGGGCCTGGGGACCGGCGGCACGGAACTTCCTGATCCGCGGCACGCCCTACAATCGGGGCGTCGTTCTGAAGGACATGCTGGATCAGGGCGCGGACAGCGTCGGGGATCCGACCCAGTGCCACGCGGTCGCGATCGACGGCCGGGCGCCGAAATTCGACGGCGGGATCGTCACAAGGCTCGACTGCGTGCCGTTCTCCGTGGTCGTGAACAAGAACGGCGAGCGCTTTTACGACGAGGGCGAGGACGTCTGGCCGAAGCGCTACGCGATCTGGGGCCGCCTCGTCGCCGCGCAGCCGGACCAGGTCGCCTACTCAATCATCGACAGCAAGAGCGCCAACCTTTTCATGCCCTCGGTCTTCCCGGCGGTCGAGGCGGACACGCTGGAGGGGCTGGCGGAGAAGATGGGGCTTCCTGCTGAGAAACTGCGCCAGACGGTCGATGCCTTCAACGCCGCCTGCCGCGAGGGGACCTTCCATCCGACCGAGCTCGACGGGCTCGCGACCGAAGGTGTCGAACCGCAAAAGACGAACTGGGCCCGTCCCATCTCCGATCCGCCCTTCTACGGCTATTCGCTTCGTCCCGGTGTCACCTTCACCTATCTCGGTCTCAAGGTGGACGAGACGGCGCGGGTGACTATGGGTGGGCGCAAACTCGAAAATGTCTGGGCCGCGGGAGAGATCATGGCGGGCAGTATCCTCGGCGAGGGCTATCTCGCGGGTTTCGGCATGACGATCGGCACCGTGTTCGGCCGCATCGCCGGACAGGAAGCCGCGAAAGGCGCGGTGCGCGGGGAGAACGCCCATGCCGCTTGACCAGACCCGGACCGGGCTTTCAACGACCGAAGAGGCGCGCCGCCAGATCGAGATCTGCAATGCCTGCCGCTATTGCGAGGGTTATTGCTCGGTCTTCCCGGCGATCACCCTGCAGCGCAGTTTCAGCGACGGGGACATCACCCAGCTCGCCAACCTCTGCCACAATTGCCGCGGCTGCTATTACGCCTGCCAGTACACAGACCCGCACGAGTTCCAGATCAACCTGCCGAAGGCTCTGGCGGAGGCGCGGTCGGAGAGCTGGGAGCGTTTCGCCTGGCCCGGCGCTTTCTCGGGCCTGTTCCAGCGGAGTGGCGTGGCACTTGCAGCCGCGCTCGTCGTCTGTTTCGGCCTCCTGTTTTGGGCCGGTCAGGCGCTTCGGCCCGAAAGCGGGGAGGGTTTCTACGCCTTCCTCACGCACTCGGTCATGGTCGCGATCTTCATGCCGGCCTTCCTCCTGCCGCTGTTCGCCATATCGCTTGGGCTCCGAGCCTACTGGCGCGAGGTCGGAGGCATGCCGGTGCGGCTGACGCATCTGACGCGCGCATTCTCGGAGGCGGCGCGTCTGAAGGATCTCTCCGGCGGCGCGGCCGGAGGCTGCAATTTCGAGAAGGAAGACCGCTATACCAATGTCCGCCGCTGGCACCACCAGGCGGTGATGTACGGCTTCCTGCTCTGCTTCGCCTCCACGGCCTCGGCGACGATGCTGCATTATGCCTTCGACATGCCGGCGCCCTACGGGCTCTTCTCGCTGCCAAAGCTTCTCGGCATTCCGGGCGGCCTGCTGCTGGCCCTCGGCGGGCTCGGCATGGCGGTGCTGAAGACGCGGGGCGAGAAGGATCTCGGAGCGCCGGCACTTTGGGGCGGGGAGATGGCCTTCGTGCTGCTGCTGTTCTTCACCGGCGCGAGCGGTCTTGCGCTCTATGCCGCGAGCGGATCGGCGCTGGTCGGCGTCCTGCTGCCGGTTCATCTGGGGGCGGTGCTCGCCTTCTTCCTGACCGCGCCCTACACCAAGATGGTGCACGGCTTCTTCCGGCTGGCGGCGCTGATACGCAACGCGCAGATGCAGGAATAGTAGATCAGAGCCGCGCCGGTGAGGCGCGGCTCCTCCGATTTTATCAGACGACCTTCACCGTCATGCTGCCGAGACCCTCGACGCTGGCTTCCATCACGTCGCCGCGGGAGACCGGGCCGACGCCGGACGGCGTTCCGGAGAGGATGACGTCACCGGCGGCCAGTTCGAAGAAGCGCGACAGGTAGGAAATCATCTCCGGCACCTTCCAGATCATCTGGTTGAGGTCGCCTTCCTGCTTCAGCTCGCCGTTGATGCTGAGGGCGACCCGTCCCTGATCGAGGTGGCCGACCTTCTCCACCGGATGAACCGGACCGCAGGGGGCGGAGCGCTCGAAGGCCTTGCCGATCTCCCACGGGCGGCCCAGCTTCTTCTGCTCGCCCTGCAGGTCGCGCCGGGTCATGTCGAGCGAGAGGCCGTAGCCGTAGACATGGTCGAGCGCGTTCTCGAGGGCGATGTTGCTGCCGCCGGACTTGAGGGCGACCAGCATCTCCATCTCGTGATGCACGTCGTTGGATTCGGGCGGGTAGGGGAACTCGCCCGACGCGTCCAGATTGTCCGGGTTCTTCTGGAAGAAGAAGGGCGGTTCGCGGTCCGGGTCGTGCCCCATCTCGACCGCATGCGCCGCGTAGTTGCGGCCGATGCAGTAGACGCGGCGCACCGGAAAGAGCGCGTCTGAACCGGCGACCGGAATGGCGACCTGCCGGGGTTTTTCAATGACGTAGTCGGGCACGCGAGCCTCCATCGTGCTGTTTGACGGGCACCGCTTCTGGGCGGTGCATGAAGGAAAAATCAATCGCAATCAATTTCGGTTTTTCAGCTTTTACGCTTCCGAAGCGCAGATTGATCTGCCATATTCGTACCAATAGCAGCCAATTGGTCAACCAAAATGAGGTTCCGGCGTGCTTAAGGTTCTGGATGCCAGAGAGCGGGACGATCCCGTGGCGACGCTGAGGGAGTTCATCTCCGAGGGCGGATATGTCCCCGGCGACCGGCTTCCGGCTGAGCGTGAGCTGATCGTCGAGCTCGGTATCAGCCGTGCGACGTTGCGCAAGGCGCTCGACGTGCTGGAGCGCGACGGCATGATCTGGCGACATGTCGGCAAGGGAACCTTCATCTCCAGCCAGGGTGGTCCCGCCGGAGCGGGCAACCTGCTGGAACTCGGCCGCCATCTCACGCCGGTGAAGATGATCCGCGCCCGGCTCTGTATCGAGCCGGCGATTGCCCGGGAAGCGGCGATCAACGCCTCGCGCGATGCGATCAACCGGATCAACGCGGCCAAGGAACGGGCGCGCGAGGCGCTGACCTGGGAAGAATACGAGGCGGAAGACGACCACATGCACCGCGCGATCGCCGAATGCACGGACAACCCGCTGCTGCTCGGCATGTTCGACCAGCTGAACCAGGTGCGCCGCGCGGTCGCGCTCGGCAACGTGGTGCGCGGCTCGGAGCGCCCACCAGAAAATCATTCCAGTTTCACAGAGCATGAACGGATCTCGGCTGCCATAGAGGCACGGGATCCTTCTGGAGCGGAAGCGGCAATGCGCCAGCATATCGCGTCCGTCTCCGCACGGCTTTTCGGGGAGGACTGAGCACCAGTCAGGTCTTTTCGCGGCGAAAGAGGGGAAAACCCCCAGCCTCGGGATCTCAAATCCCGGTAAGCGAACAAAAAGGGAGGAAGCAATGAAGAAATTACTGAGGGCGGCTCTGTCGCTCTGTGTCGCCATACCGGTTGCCGCCGCACTGATGGTGTCGGCGGCGAAGGCGGAAAAGATCAGGATCGCGCTGGCGGAAACTCCGTCGGATGAACTCGCGGCCTTCTTCGTCGCGCTCGAAAGGGCCAAGGCCAACGGCCTCGATTACGAATGGACGGCCTTCTCGGACGAGGAACTCGCCATCCAGGCCGTCCTCAGCGGCCAGATGGATATCGGCTTCGGTACTCCCTATGCGGCGATGCAGCGTTCGCGGGCGCCGATCCGTATCGTCTTCCAGCTCTCGAAGCTGAAGTTCTTTCCGGTGACGTCGAAGAAATACAGCAAGCTCGAGGACCTGAACGGCGAGCCGATCATGCTGCATTCCCGCGGCGGCGGTACGGACTCGATTGCCAACGTGATCGAGGAAAAGCTCAATATCAAGTTCGGCAAGCGGTCCTACGTGCCAGGCTCCGCCAATCGGATCGCGGCGCTGATCGCCGGGCAGACCGACGCGACGATCGTCGACCTTTCCAACAAGAACAAGCTGATGAAGCTGCAGGGCGACAGGTTCAACGTGCTGCCGATGTTCGAGGTCGATGCGAGCGACGAGGCGCTGTTCGCCAATCTCGACTGGATCAAGGCGAACGAGAAGGATGTCGACATCTTCGTCAAGGCGCTGCTCAGCGTCTGGCGCGACATGAGCAAGGATCCGACGATCATCCGCAAGGAAACCAATCCCGACGGTCCGATCGGGCAGCTTCCTAAGGAGGTGCTGGACGGTCTCGACGGCTTCTACATCGACGCGGTGGCCGGCGGTCTCTACGACGCGAACGGCGGCGGCCGCAAGGCGGCGAAGGCCGACATGGAATGGTACTCGGCCGCCGGTCAGCTGACCGGCGATCCCGCTTCGCTGAAGATCGAGGATTTCTGGTACCTGGCGCCGCTCGACGCCGCCTCGAACTAGAAACCCCGGCGGTCGCCGGTTCCCTGTCCGGCGGCCGCTTCCTTCTTCCGCAATGCCAACAAGAGGCGGTTGATGACCTCTTATCGTTCCCTCTTTCTGAAGCTTCTCTCCGCCGTGCTCGTGTTCGGGGCCTGGGAGATCGCGGGCTGGATTCCGGTCAGCTATTCCTTCCCGACCTTCCTCGACACGATGTCGGCGTTGGCGGCCCTGACGCTCGACGGCACCATGCTCCGGGCCTATGCGGAGACCCTGCAGCCGCTCGCGGTCGGTATCACGATTTCCGCCGTATTCGGTATCGGGATCGGGCTCTGGGTCGGTCTCAGCGCGCGTTTTGACTGGCTCTTTTCGCCGATCTTCATCGTCATGCAGGCGGCGCCGCTGGCGGCGCTGATCCCGCTGCTGGTGATGGCCTACGGCATCGGACTCACATCGAAGGTCTTCGTGGTCTGCATCATGGCGATGCCGGTGATCGTGCTGAATACCGGCGCGGCGGTGCGCAACACGCCGTCGTCCCTCAAGGAGATGGGCAAGGCGTTCCTTGCCCGCGAGGACCAGATCATCCTGAAGGTGATCATCCCGGCGGCCTCGCCGGTGATCTTCTCGGGGCTCCGGCTCGGCATCTCGGCGGGATTCATCGGCGCCATCCTGGCGGAACTCAAGATCACCCCGACCGGTGTCGGAGATATCATCACCTACAGCCGCTCGATCGCCGACTATCCGAGCATGTATGCGGCGATCTTCTCGATCATCCTCTTCGCCGTGCTGTTCCTGAACCTGGTCGAACGGCTCGAATTCATTCTCTTCAAAGGAAACAATCGTGGCTATGTCTCAGATTAGCGACGCGCCCCGTCCCATCCGGGAACCGGCGCCGGAGAACGCCGTCGTCGCGCGCAATGTCTCGAAGCATTACGGGCCCGTCGAGGCCCTGAGGGACCTCACCCTCGAGTTCCCGCGCGGCCAACTGACCTCTTTGCTCGGCCCCTCCGGCTGCGGGAAGACCACTCTGCTGAAGATCATCGCGGGCCTGCTGGAGCCGACCTCCGGCGAGATCCTCGTCAACGGCGAGCAGGTGACCGGTCCCGGGCCGGACCGCGCCTTCGTCTTCCAGGATTTCGCCCTGCTGCCCTGGGCCAACGTGATGCGCAACGTCGCCTTCGGGCTGGAGCTCCGCGGCGTTGCCCGGTCCGAGAGGGAGGCCATCGCCGAACGCTATATCCGCGATGTCGGGCTTGCCGGCTTCGAGATGAGCTATCCGCACCAGCTCTCCGGCGGCATGCGGCAGCGCGTCGGCCTCGCCCGGGCGCTCTCGGTGGATGCGCAGGTTCTGCTGATGGACGAGCCGTTCTCCGCCGTCGACGAGCAGACAAGACGCAAGTTTCAGGAAGACCTTCTGGCGCTGGTGGCGAACGAGAACAAGACCTTCATCTTCGTCACCCACTCGATCGAGGAGGCGGTCTATGTCTCCGACCAGATCGCGATCCTGCTGCCGCGTCCGAGCCGGGTCTCGGAAATCATCCGGCCGTCCGGGATTCGCGGCAAAGGCGTCGACAATATCCGCCGCGATCCGGAATATCTCGACATCGTCGACCGGATCTGGGCCTCGCTGCGCAGCTACGTGGAGTGAGGGCTGAGAGATGAAGCTTTTCGGCTATCCGCTGCCCGGCATGTCGTCGCTGATCCTCTGGGGCCTGCTCTGGGAGATCGTCGGCCGGCTCGACCTGACCTTCTTTCTGCCGCCGCTGACCGAGGTGGTGCGCACGCTCTTCGCCGTGATCGGAACGCCGGCCTTCCTCAAGGCCCTGACGGAAACCGCCTATGCCTTCTTCGCGGGTGTGTTCTTCGCCGTCGCGATCGGCATTCCGACCGGCATCCTGATGGGCAAGAACCGGCTGCTCGACGAGCTGCTGCTGCCCTGGGTGAACATGTTCCTCAGCGCACCGCTGACCGCTCTCGTGCCTGTGCTCATGGTGCTGTTCGGCTTCGGGATGAAGGCGATCATCATCACCACGACGCTGTTCGCGATCTGGATCGTCATCCTGAACGCGCGGGCCGGCGTGCTGCAGATCAACCGCTCGCTGGTCGAGATGGCGCGTTCCTACGGCGCCTCGCCGCTGGACGCCTTCTTCAAGATCTATTTCTGGGCCGCGCTGCCGGAGATCCTCGGCGGAGTGCGCATCGGTGTGATCCGGGCGGTGAAGGGGGTGATCATCGGGCAGCTGCTGATCTCGATCGTCGGCTTCGGCGCGCTCTTCGAGCTTTACGCCAACAACTTCCTGATGGCGCATTTCTGGGCCGTGCTGGTCGTGCTCTTCGCGCTTGCCTTCACGATCTCGGAGTTTCTCGCCTATCTGGAGCGGCGGGTCTCATATTACGCGGCTAAACGCTGACGCAGGTTACGGGTGGCAAATTGAAAAGCAGGAGATCAACTTTCTTCTGCCTTGTTTTTGCCTGGACGTGTTCTTGCTGTTGAACTTCAGTGGTTGCTGCAGGCAAATTCATTAGATGTTCGTCGCGGCGCTGTGCGGCTGTATCCTGCGGGCAGATCTTCTCAAATTTCGAGTCATGGGAGAGCTTATGTCGAAGCCTCCATCAAATTGTATTTTCTGCGGCCAACGTCCGCTTACCAAGGAGCATATGTACGCAGACTGGTTGCGGAACTACATTCCAAGAGTTCGCGAGCGCCATGCAGTTCTAGCGACCGTGGATTTCCCACAATCCTCAAAAGAAAATATTTATACTCGCCAAGGTGATCCTCACGTTCGTAAAATAAAGTGTGTTTGCGCTGATTGTAATAATAATTGGATGAGCCAATCTCAAGAAGCTGTAAAACCTTATTTAATTCCATTGATTCAAGGTAAATCTGCATCTCTCAACAGAAAGTCGCAAACGTTGGTCGCGTCATGGGCCGCAATGATGGTGATGGTTTCGGAGTACCTAAATACCGATATGGTGGCGGTACCTCAGTCTGATCGAACGTGGTTCAAAGTGAACCGAAAACCGCCGTCACATTGGCGAATTTGGATCGGAAGCCGCGAGCCCAACAGCCGATACTCGCTTTATTCCCATGACGCGATTTCATTTACCAAAAACAAGCTCGAAATTTTGGAATCGAGCGCAACCTATCGTTCCAATACGCAAGTTTCGACGATTTGCGTTGGCGAACATCTCGTCTTTTATGTGATGAGTTCCCAAGCTATTCGACACATTATTCGCCGGTGGAAGCTACCCCCTGCTATAGCGCCCCTCTTTGCTCAAATCTGGCCGGTTCAATCTACTTTCGTTGGATGGCCCTTAGCCCGTCCAGTTACCGACAAAGAACTCGACATAGTGGCACACCAGCTCTACCGACGCGCCCACCGCGTCGCAAAAAAAGAGGCCGGCATCACCAATTAATATTGTTTAGGTAATGAGCGGAGGCTGCTCCGGAACTAAAAGACCGTAGTTCTTCGTCTGCGAGCCGGACATTCATTAGGAGAATCAGCCCTTTGCCACCTGGATGTCGAGCAGGACCTGACGGCGTTCCTCCGTCGCGATGCGGATCGCGCGTTCCAGCGCGGACGGCAGATCCTCGCCGCGCTCCACCCGCTCCGCATGGGCATTGCTCGCCTTGGCGGTCTGCACGAAATCGGGGCTCGGCGTCAGCGCCGTCAGAGGCACCTCGTTCGCCTTTGCCGCGTGGCCGTCCGGATAGAGCCCGACCACCGACTGCCGGACCGCGCCCCATTCGTGGTTGTTCAGGACCAGCGTGATCACCGGCAGTTTCAGCCCCTCGGCGATCATGTGGCAGACCGTCGGGTTGGAGAACATGTAGGAGCCGTCGCCCATGGTCGCGACGACGACCCGCTCCGGATCGGCGAGCTGCGCGCCGAGCGCCGCGCCGAAACCCCAGCCGAGGCCGCCGGAATGGGGCTCCTGGAAGAAGCTGTTGCGCTCTGAGCGTTTCAGGAAACCGAGCATTGCGCCGAGCTCCGCATAGACGGTCGATTTTCGGTCGCCGAGGGCCTCGCCGAGGCACTGGCTGACCCACTGCTTGCTCATCGGACCGCCCTTGCCCTGTTCGGCGATCTCGCGCTGCTTTTGCCTCGTCGCTTCGGACGCGGCGGCGATGCGTTTGCGCCTTGCGGCAAGGGCGGTCTCGTCGCGTTTCAAGCGGGATAGCGCGGCGGCAAGGGCCGGGATGGTGCCGGCGGACTCGCCCGCGAGCGTGATGTCGGAGCGGAAGCCGCGCACGGGGAAGCGGGAGAAGACCGGGTCGGGGCCGATATTGATGATGGTCGCGTCGGCGCGCGGCCTGTGCACATCCGGCTGCCAGGGCGCGAGGCTGTCGAGGATGACGATGACATCCGCCTCCTCGATCCAGGGCGAGGGGCTGGCGCCGACATGGCAGGGATGTTCTGTCGGGATCGCCAGCGCGACGGCCCAATAGGAGCAGACCGGGATCGCCCAGTCCTCGACCAGTTTCTGGAACAGCCGGAAGCTCGCGTCGTCTCCCGCGCCGCGCTGGGCGACGATCAGGGGCGCCTTTGCGCCGGCGAGGGCGGCCGCCGCGCGCTTCAGGCTCTCCGGGTCCGGCACCATGCGGGCTGGCGCGATGGAGCCTGCCGGGGCGAGCGTCGCCGGGTCGATCTCTTCGCACAGCGTCTCGCGGGGCAGGGAGAGATAGGAGGGGCCTTTCGGCGTCGAATTGGAGATCGCGAAGGCGCGGTCGAGATGTTCGCCGATCTGCTCGGGGAATTTCAGCTCGAACTCCCACTTGCAGCATTCGCGCACCATCGCCGCTTGGTCGCGCATCTCCTGGCCCCAGCCGATCGGCACGGTGCGGGCGCCGAAGCGGGAATGCTCCGTCACCGGCGTCCGGCCGGACATCATCAGTACCGGCACATGGGCGCAGGCGGCATTGATCGCGCCGGTGACGCCGTTGGAGAGCCCGACATTGGTGTGCAGCATGACCGCCGGGCATTTGCCGGAGATCTGGTAATAGCCGTGCGCCATGCTCATCGCCGCGTGCTCGTGCGGCACGGTGATGGCCTCCGGCAGCGGCAGGCCCTTCGCCTTGGCGGCGGCGAGGCCTTCGATGATCGGCGGGAAGTCGGTGCCCGAATTGCAGAAGACGTACTCGACGCCGAGCTCCCTCAAACGCGAAAAGATCACCCCGCCGGAGGTGATCTTTCCGTTGTCAGACGACATGTCTGTGCGTTGCCTTTGCCCGAATGCGGCGGATTACTCCGCCGCCTCGCGCATCGCGTCGAGCCGTTCGAGGACCCGCGGCGGCGACATCGGAAGGCTGTTAAAGCGGATGCCCAGCGCGTTGTAGACCGCGTTTCGGATGGCCGCGAGCGGCGGCACCAGCGGAACCTCGCCGACCCCGCGCACACCCTGCGGGTGTTTCGGGTTCGGGACCTCGATCATGACGTTGTCGAGCATCGGAACGTCGGAGCAGACCGGCATGCGGTAATCCAGGAAGCCCGGGTTATCGACCTTGCCGTCCTTGTTGTAGATGTACTCCTCGTTCAGCGCCCAGCCGATACCCTGCACGGCGCCGCCCTGCATCTGGCCCTCGACATAGGCCGGGTGAACGGCCTTGCCGACATCCTGGAACGAGGTGTAGCGGACCACGCGGACGATCCCGAGCTCGACATCGACCTCGACGTCGCAGATATGCGTCGCGAAGCCGCCTTCGGCGCCGGTCGTGTTGAGCTGGGTGCCGGCCCCGATAGGACCGCCGCTCTCGTTCGCCCGGGCCGCCAGCTGCTCGAGCGTCAGCGGCTCGAACTTGCCCGCATTGTCGCCCGCCGGACGGGCCGCGCCGTCGGACCAGGTGACCGCGTCGGCCGGGATGCCCCAGATCTTCGCCGCCAGCCCCTTCAGGGTCTCGATGACCTTCTCCGTCGACTGGGTGACGACCATGGCGGAGGCGAAGAGGACGCGGCTGCCGCCGGTCAGGTTGCTGTAGCCGATCGTCGCGGTGTCGCCGATCAGGACGGAGACCCGGCGATAGTCGATGCCGAGCAGTTCCGCCGTGATGTTGGCGATCGAGGCGCGGGAACCGCCGATATCCGGGTGCCCTGTGGTCACGACGACGTTGCCGTCCTCGGTGATGTTCACCTGGGCGGAGGATTCGCCGCCGGCATTGAACCAGTAGCCGCTGGCAACGCCCCGTCCCTGGAACTTGCCGAGGGGCGCCTTGTAATGATCGTGCGCGAGCGCGGCCTTCACCGTCTCGGCATAGCCCATGACCGGGTAGACCGGTCCGTGCGCCGCCTTGGTGCCCTGCTTCGCCGCGTTCTTCAGGCGCAGCTCCAGCGGATCGATCCCGAGCTGCTCGGCCAGTTCGTCCATCGTGCTCTCGACGGCGAAGGCGCCGATCGGGGAGCCCGGGGCGCGGTAGGCCGCGACCTTCGAGCGGTTGGAGACCACGTCATAACCGAGCGTATAGACGTTCGGAATGTCGTAGGGCGCGAAGCAGCAGCCGCAGGCGCCGCGGATCGGCGAGCCCGGGAAGGCGCCCGCCTGCAGGTAGTGGGTGGCCTGCGCGGAAACGATCGTGCCGTCCTTCTTGGCGCCGATCTTCACCATGCTTTTGGCGCCGGAGGTCGGACCGGTCGCCCGCATCACCTCTTCGCGGGTCATGACCATCTTCACCGGACGGCCCGACTTCTTCGACAGCATGGCCGCGACGGGTTCGAGATAGATGATCGTCTTGCCGCCGAAGCCACCGCCGATCTCCGCCGGAATGGCGCGGATGTCGCTCTGCGGGATGCCGGTCAGGAAGGCGGTCATGGCACGAACCATGAACTGGCCCTGGCTGGAGCTCCAGATCGTCGTCTTGCCGTCCGCCGCGACGCTGACGAGGCAGGCATGGGGCTCGATATAGCCCTGGTGCACCGGCCGCGTGTCGAAGCTGCGCTCGACGATGACGTCCGCTTCCTCGAAACCTGCCTCGATGTCGCCAAGCTTGTGCTCGAGCGTGCCGGCGATGTTCGACGGCTTGCCCTCGAACTTTATGAAATCGTGCAGGATCGGCGCATCCGGCGCGATCGCGTCATCGATCTCGATGGCCCAGGGAAGGACCTCGTAATCGACCTCGATCAGCTCGCAGGCCTTCGCCGCGATATCCGCCGACATGGCAGCGACCGCCGCGACCGGGTGGCCGTGGAACAGCGCCTTTTCGCGCGCCATCACGTTTCGGCACATCCAGCGCATGTCCTGGATGCCGAGCGGCACAGGGGTGCCGACCGAGAAGTCCACGATGTCCTTCGCCGTGACGACGGACTTCACGCCCGGAAGCGCCTCGGCCTTGGAAGTGTCGATGCTGCGGATGATGGCATGGGGATGCGGGCTGCGCAGGACCTTGCCCCAGATCATCCCGGGCAGGGTGCTGTCAGCGGCGTACTGGGCCCGGCCGACAACCTTGTCGACGCCGTCGGGCCGGATCGTGCTGGTGCCGATCCATTTGTTGGTCATCTCGCTCATTCTGCTGCCCCCCGCATCTCGGCCGCGGTCTCGAGGACGGCGCGGACAATCTTGTCATAGCCCGTGCACCGGCAGAGGTTGCCGGCAAGCCAGTACCGCACTTCGGTTTCACTCGGGTTCGGATTCTTTTTCAGCAACGCGTCGGCGGCGACGAGCACACCGGGCGTGCAGATGCCGCACTGCAGCGCGGCCATCTCGAGGAACTTCTGCTGCAGCGGATGCAGCTTGTCGCCCTCCGCCATGCCCTCGATGGTCTTAATCTCATGGCCTTCCGCCTCGGCGGCGAGCATCAGGCAGGAGCAGACCAGCCGGTCGTCGAGCGTGATGCTGCAGGCGCCGCAGTCGCCGGATCCGCAGCCCTCCTTCGAGCCGGTCAGGCCGAGATTGTCCCGGAGGACGTCGAGCATGGTGTGATGCGGCTCGCAGAGGAATTCCGTCGGCTCGCCGTTGATCGTGGTGGTCACATGGAGTTTCGCCATGGTGTCAGCCTCCCTTGGCGCGATCGGCGGCGATCGCCGTGGTGCGTTTCAGCAGCACGCCCGCGACCTTGGTCCGGTAGGCGATGGTGCCGCGCTTGTCGTTGATCGGGTTACAGGCAGCGCTGCACGCGGCGGCGGCTTTTTCCAGCGCCGCATCGTCCAGCTTGCTGCCGATGAGCGCCTTGGCCGCATCCTCGACCAGCAGGACCGTCGGAGCGACGGCGCCGAGGCTCACCCGGGCCGCCGTGCAGGTGTCGCCGTCCATCGTGAGGCTGACGCCGCAGCCGACCACGGCGATATCCATCTCGGTGCGCGGGATCATCCGCAGATAGGCGTCGCTCGAGCCTTTCGGGCGGGCGGGGAAGGTGAAGCTGACCAGGATCTCTCCCGGAGCAAGCGTCGTCTTGCCGGGACCCGCCGGGACCTTTTCGACCGGCAACTCGCGGGTGCCGTTCGGGCCCTTGACGGTCGCGATGGCGCCGGCGGCGACGAGTGCCGGGACGCTGTCCGCGGCAGGCGAGCCGTTGCAGAGGTTTCCACCGGCCGAAGCCCGGCCCTGGACCTGCGTCGAGCCGATCAGGTTCAGCCCCTCGAGCACACCCGGCCAGACCTTGCCGAACTTCGGATGCTCCTCGAGAACCGCACCGGATACCGCGGCGCCGATCCGGAAGCCGCCGTCGGGCAGTTCCTCGATTGCGTTCAGCTCGTCGATCTTCTTGATGTCGACGATCAGCCCCGGCTTGACCATACCGGAGCGCATCTGCACCAGAAGGTCTGTGCCGCCGGCCAGAATGCGTGCCGCACCGCTTGCCGCGGCATAGGCGCCGATTGCCTCGTCGAGTGTCGACGGCGCAACGTATTGGATCTCTGTCATAAAGATTTTCCCAGCGTCGTTCCCCAATCCGCAAATCCGATCCGCCGCCACGTTCTTGAAGGGAGGCGTTACAACTTGGATGAGCGAATAGGGTGAGGCTACACGTGCGGAGGGACCGGGAACAACCCCAACTGTTGCAACGGGTTTTGTGCGACCCGGGCAACAGTTGTTGCCGGGCGCGCAATAACGCCCGGCAACGATACGATCAGGAGGAGCCGGTCAGGAGGTCAGGAACCAGATCGAGAAGACCGGGAAAGCGGTCAGCAGGATCACCCGCAGCAGGTCGCTGACGAGGAAGGGCACCACGCCGTTATAGGTTTGCAGCATCGGGGTATCCCGCGCCATCGAGTTGATGACGAAGAGATTCATGCCGACAGGCGGGGTGATCAGTCCGACCTCCACGACGATCAGCACGAGCACCCCGAACCAGAGCCCGAAGGCTTCCGCGGACATGCCGTAATCGAGCTGGCTGACGACCGGGAAGAAGATCGGCACGGTCAGCAGGATCATGGAGAGCGAGTCCATGAAACAGCCGAGGATCAGATAGAGGATGAGGATCGCGATCAGCACCGTGTAGGGCGCGAAACCCTGAGAGGTCACCCAGAGCGCCGCTTCCTGCGGCAGCTGGGCGAAGGCGAGGAAGGAATTGAACGCTGCCGCGCCGAGCACGATGAAGAAGATCATCGCGCTCGAACTCGCGGTCTGGCTGAGCGAGGCGACCAGCCGTTCCTTCGTGAGGCCGCCGTTCAGCACGGCGATCAGGCCGGTTCCGGCCGCGCCGAAAGCGGCGCCCTCGGTCGGGGTGAAGAAACCGGCATAGATCCCGCCGACGACGACGATGAAGACGGTGAGCACCGGCCAGATGGCGATGGTCGCCTTGATCCGCTGGCTCATCGGGGTCGCATCGCGCTGCCCGGCGCTGTCCGGCTTCAGACGGACATAGATCGCGATGGCCAGCATGTAGCCGGCGGCGGCGATGATGCCGGGCACGACGGCGGCGAGGAACAGCTTGGCGATGTTCTGCTCGGTCAGCAGGGCGTAGATCACCAGGACGACGGAGGGCGGGATGAGAATCCCGAGCGTTCCGCCGGCGGCCAGCGCGCCGGTCGAGAGCGAGCCGGAATAGCCGAAGCGCTTGAGTTCGGGCAGGGCCACCTGGGCCATGGTCGCGGCGGTCGCGAGCGAGGAGCCGCAGACCGCGCCGAAGCCGGCACAGGCGCCGACCGCAGCCATCGCGACGCCGCCCTTGCGGTGCCCGAGCCAGGATTCAGCCGCGTCGAACAGGGATTTGGAGAGGCCGCCGTGGGTCGCGAACTGACCCATCATGAGGAAAAGCGGAATGATGCCGAGGGAATAGTTCGAGAAGGTCTCGAACGGCAGCGATTTCAGCTGCGAGAGCACGGGGATCCAGCTCCCGTTCACCAGCACCGAACCGCCGATGCCGATCACCAGCATGGCGAGCCCGATGGGCATGCGGAACAGGATCAGCAGCAGGAGGACAGGGAAGGACCAGATCGCCATTTCGAGCTTGGTCATCGGCCGGCCTCCGCACGGGAGCCATTGTCGCGGGAAGCATCCAGGGCCGCACGCACGTCGCGCAGCACGGTCCAGAGCGAGGCGAAGACCGAAAGTGCGGCGAGCGGCAGGCAGGCGGCATAGGCCCACCAGACGGGGATTTGCAGGATGAAGGTGGTCTCGGCGTATGTCCGCAGATCTTCCATGCCGCCCCAGAGGCGCCAGAGAATGACCGCGGACACCGCCGTCATGACCGTGTTGTAGAAGGCCGCCAGCCAGCTATCGACTTTCTTGCCGAGGACCGATTGCAAGATGTCGACGGAGACATGGCCGCGCTGCAGTTGGCACCAGGGAAGGAAGCTGAAGACGGCGAGTGCCGTCGCGAATTCCACGAGCTCGAAATCGCCCGGTATCGGGCCGAGCCCTGCGGGAATGAGGGCTCGTCCGGTCACGCTCGTCACGACGAGGATCGTGATGAAGAGCAGCAGGGCGCCTCCGAAGAGAGCCAGATATCGGCAGAGGTGAGTAAGCATCGGGTGCCAGCGTACCGGTTTTCTGTTGTCGCGTAACCGCTGCGGCGGCGGATCGGTTCCGCCGCCGCAGCGCATCGAGGTTCCGCAATCCGGTGGCGGATTACTTGCTGTGCTTGGCGATCAGCGCCTTGGCGTCGTCCACCAGGGCCTGAGCGTCGAGACCCTTGCCTGACATTTCCGCGATCCAGGCCTTTTCGACCGACGCCGCGGCCTCTGCCCAGCGCTTGGTCTCGGCATCGTCGAGCGTGATGATGTTGTTGCCGGCGCCCTGGGCCTTCTTCAGGCCGACGGCATCGCCCGCTTCCATCGCGCGGCCCGCCCAAGCTGCAGCCTCGACGCCGGAATTGTCGTCGATAACCTTCTTCAGGTCGGCCGGCAGCTTGTCATAGCTCGCCTGGTTCATCGCGAAGAGGAAGGTCGCGGTGTAGAGTGCCTTGTCGCCGCTGAAGCCGGTATGGTTCTTCACGAGCTCGCTCATCTTGAGCGGCAAGGTGACCTCCCACGGAATCACCGCGCCGTCGATCACGCCCTTGGAGACCGCTTCCGGAACCGCCGGGACCGGCATGCCGACCGGCACAGCGCCGAGGGTGGCAAGCATGTCCGTGATGACGCGGGTCGGGCCGCGCAGCTTCATGCCCTTCAGATCCTCAAGCTTGCCGACCGGATTCTTGGAATGGATCAGGCCCGGACCGTGGGTGTGCAGAGCGATGACCTTCATGCCCGGAAAGTCGTCCTTCATGTGCTTCTCGGCATATTCCTGAAGCGCCCGCGAAGAGGCCTCGGCACTGGTCGAGATCATGAAGGGCAGCTCGAAAGCCTCGGCCTTCGGGAAGCGGCCCGGTGTATAGCCCATGACGGTCCAGATCATGTCGACGGCGCCGTCGGTGACCTGCTGGGCGAGCTGGGGCGGTTTGCCGCCGAGCTGCATGGAGGGATAGTGCTCGATCTTGATCCGTCCGCCGGACTCTTTCTCGACCTTTTCGATCCATGGGGTCAGGAAACCCGCCGGGATCGTGGCCTTCAGCGGCAGCAGCTGGTGCAGTTTCAGTGTCACGTCCTGCGCGCTTGCCGCCAATGGCGAGAGCGCAAGGCCGGCGACGAAGCCGGCGGCGATCAGTTTCTTGAGCATCGGGGGTCCTCCTCTGTTGCTTTTTTTGGTTTCTGACGCCTGTATCAGCGCGATCCGGGACGAAAACCGGTATCGATGGTCGCGCTTCCACTCATGAGGCGGGAGACGCAGGTACACAGGCTCCTGTTTTCCGCCTTCTGTTCGCTTGAGAAAAACACGTCGCGGTGGTCGATCGCGCCGTCGAGCTCGACGACGTCCACGGCGCAGAGCCCGCATTCTCCGCGCAGGCAATCCCAGATCATGTCGACGCCGGCCTCGGTCAGGGCGTCGAGCATTGTCTGGCCGGGCCGGACCTCGATCTCGCGGTTCTCGCCGGACAACCGGACCCGGAACGGACGGTCCGCCGGATCCTCCACGGCGCCGAACACCTCGAAGCGGAGCTTGCTCGACGGACGACCGGCGTCGGCCCAGAGCGCTTTCGCCTCATTCAGCATGCGGACGGGCCCGCAGACATAGAGCTCTCCGTCCGGCGGCAGGCGGCCGATCTCGGTGCCGAGATCCAGCCGGTTGCCTTCATCGGCGGCATAAACGGCACAGTCTTCGCCGAGCGCCGCTTCAAGCTCTTCGGCGAAAGCGGCCTCGCTGCGCTTCGAGACGGCATAGGCGAGGCGGACCGGGATCTTGCGCCGCGCCAGGGCGAGCGCCATGCCGTAGAGCGGCGTGATCCCGATGCCGCCGGCGACCAGCAGGTAAGATGGTGCGCGCCAGGACAGCTCGAAACGGTTCTCCGGCAGGCTGAGGCGGACCTCCATGCCGGGTTCTAGGGCCCACATATAGGCCGACCCGCCACGGCTTACCGCATGGCGTTTGACCCCGACGCGGATCGTTCCCGGCGGGCTCGGAAGACAGCTGTAGGAGCGCTGCGCCTGTTCGCCTCTGAGCGGGATCTCGAAGGTCGAGTGCGATCCCGGCGCGAAGGAGAATGCGGCATCCGCATCCCGGACGGCGAATTCGATCACCCGTACGCCGGGGGCCGCATCGGAAACTTCCGTGACGATAGCGGCCTGCCAGTTCAGCTTGCCCTTCATGCCGGCCTCCGTCCTCAGTCCGCGACCAGGGAGAGGGCGGGAACCCGCTCGATCATGCGCTCGTCCTGCAGCACGAAATCGAGATTTTCCCGGGCAAGGCGCGCATGTTCGCGGGCGAGCGCCTCGGCACGGAAGCCCTCGCGCATCTCGATCGCGCCGATGATTGCCTTGTGCTGCCCCTGCGCGACCGTCAGGCTGCCGAGGAAGTTCGGCAGCTCGATCTGGGCCTGCAGGAAGGCGCTCGGATTGGCGAAGGAGAGGTTGGTCACCCGTTCGATCTCCCGTGCGATCAGCGGGCTGCTGCAGGCATCCTTCAGCATGTCGTGGAACTCGGCATTCCGCTCGATATAGGCCTCGTAGGAAAAGCTGTCCGCCGGCTCGGCGACGATCTTGTCCATCTCGGTCAGCAGGGCGCCGAATGCGGAGAGCCTCGCAGGCGCAAGCCCGCGCTCGGCGGCGAGACGCGCCGCGGTGCCTTCGAGCACGCCGCGCAGCTCGATGGCGTCGATCACGTCTGCGACCGAGAAGCGTCGGACCGAATATCCGCCGGATGGAATGACATCCAGAAGGCCTTCCTGTTCGAGCCGGGCGAGCGCAGCGCGGACCGGCGTCCGCGAGATTCCAAGCTGACGCGCGATGACGGGTTCTGACAGGCGCTCGCCGGGCGCGAAACTGCCGGACATCACCAGGTCGCGGACCCCGAGCACCGCTTTCAGGGACTGCGAGGTCGCCCGCGTCCGTCGCCCATCCGGTTCGGATTTCATTCGGCCGCCTCTGCGAGCGAGGTTTCGCGCGCGATCATCCGGTCGATCAGCTTGCGGGCCCACATCGAACCGGCATCGATGTTCAGATTGTAGAAGACGTGGTCCGGATTGGCCTCGATGGCCTTCTGCTGCGCTTCCAGGACCTCCTCGTCCTCGCGGAAGATCGTGGCAACGCCCTCGCGTAACTGAGTTGTGCGCGCCTGGTTCTCGAGATCGTAGTTGCGGGCGAAGGCCCAGAAATAGAGGCAGGTACTCTCCGTCTCGGGGGTGATCGTGTTCAGCACGAAGCCGTTGACGCCCTGGCTGCGGTCGCCGTCCGGCGCGCCGGTTCCGGCGGGCGCCACGCCGACATCGATGGCAATGGTGCAGGGCGCCTCGAAATTGATGATCTGCCAGCGGTCCACATTGCCCGGCTTGCCGAGCTGGCCGCGCCAGAAGGGCGGCGGCTCGATGTTTTCCATCCAGCGGGTCACGGTCGCTGTCTTTTCCGAATGGGTCACCGTGAAAGGGGACTCCGCAACCGCGCGGTTGCCGATGGAGGAGCCGTGCACATAGGTCTCGTGGGTCAGGTCCATCAGGTTGTCGACCACGAGGCGGTAATTGCAGCGGACCGGGATCATCTTCCCGTCCGAGGTCCAGCCCGGACTGTCGTTCCAGTGCAGGTCGGGCACCAGGTCGGGATCGGCCAGTGCCGGATCCCCGGGCCAGATCCAGACGAAACGGTGACGCTCCACGATCGGATAACTTTTCACACAGGCGGACGGGTTAATCGTGTCCTGCGACGGCATGTATACACATCGACCGGACTCATCATATTCGAGCCCGTGATAGCCGCAGACCACATTGTCGCCGTTGAGCCAGCCCTTGGAGAGGGGGAGGAGGCGATGCCAGCAGGCATCCGCCAGTGCCGTCGCCTCGTCGCTTTCCTTACGGTAGAGAACGATAGGCGTGCCGGCGATCTTGCGCGCCAGGAGCGTGCGACCGACCTCGACGTCCCACGCCGCCGCGTACCATGCATTGAGCGGAAAGCTATGCTGTCCCATGATCCTCCCAGTCACTTTTTCTTTTTGATTTTAGTCAGAATGTATACAAGTCGAAAGTTGCGTATACAAGGTTCTTCTGCCAGATTCCGCATTCGATTCACGGCAAACCGATAAGAAAAAGATCAAGGGAGCGCTCCATGACTGCCACAACTCCACCGTTCCGTGCCGACGAGGTCGGAAGCCTGCTTCGTCCGCAGCGTCTGAAAGAGGCCCGTGCCGCATTCCAGGCTGGGACTCTCGATAGTGCGGGCCTGAAAAATGTCGAGGACGAGTGCATCCGTGAAGTCGTCGCCAAGCAGGAGAGCACCGGCCTCAAGGCGGTGACGGATGGCGAGTTCCGCCGCTCCTGGTGGCATTTCGATTTCCTCGCCGGTCTCGACGGTGTCGAGCTGGTCAGCGGCGCGAAGGCGATCCAGTTCGCCGGAATACAGACCAAGTCGGAAAGCATCGCGGTCACGGGCAAGGTCGGTTTCTCGAGCCACCCGATGCTGGAGCATTTCAGCTTCCTCAAGGGCGCGGTGAAGACGGCGATGCCGAAGCTCACCATCCCGTCTCCCTCCGTGCTGCATTTCCGTGGCGGGCGCGATGCGATCTCGAAAGAGGTCTATCCGGATATGGATGCGTTCTATGCGGACACGGCGGAGGCTTATGCGCAGGCGGTGCGCAGCTTCTATGATGCGGGCTGCCGCTATCTCCAGTTCGACGACACGGTCTGGGCCTATCTTTGTTCGGAAAAGGAACGCGCCGGTATCCGCGAGCGCGGTGACGATCCGGAGGACCTGAAGAAGAACTACGCGGCGATGATCGCGCATGCGCTGAAGGCGAAACCGGCGGACATGACGATCACCACCCATGTCTGCCGCGGCAACTTCCGCTCGAGCTGGATCTCCGAGGGCGGTTACGAACCAGTCGCGGAAGTGCTGCTCGGCGAGCTGCCCTATGACGGCTATTTCCTTGAGTATGATTCCGAGCGGGCAGGTGGCTTCGAGCCGCTCCGGTTCCTGCCGAAAGGCAAGAAGCGGGTCGTACTCGGGCTGGTGACCTCGAAGTTCGGCGAGTTGGAAAACAAGGACGGAGTGCTTGCCCGGATCGAGGAAGCCAGCAAGTTCGCGCCTCTGGAACAGTTCTGTCTCAGCCCGCAATGCGGCTTCGCCTCGACCGAGGAAGGCAACATCCTCTCCGAGGAGGAGCAGTGGCGAAAGCTCTCCTTCATCGTCGACGTGGCGAAGGAGGTCTGGGGCGAGGTCTGATGGGCCTTTCGCCGCTGGTTCAAATGAAAGCGGGCGCTCCTCGACAGAGCGCCCGTTTCTTTTTCGCCGAAATTCGGACTCAGAAGTCGAAGAACACGGTCTCGTTCTCGCCCTGCAGATAGATGTCGAAGCGGTAGGCGCCGTCGCCCTCCTTCTTCGCGATCAGGGTCGGCACCCGGTTCTGGTGCTCGATCTTCGTCAGGATCGGATCCTTGGCGTTCGCGTCGGCCTCGTCCGGGAAGTACATCCGGGTCTGCAGGCCGATATTGATGCCGCGGGCGACGATCCAGAAGCTGATATGCGGCGCCATCTTGCGTCCGTCCGGGAACGGCACGGCGCCGGGCTTCACGGTTTCGAACTTCCATTCGCCGGTCTGGTAGTCGCCGGCCTTGCGGCCGAAACCGGTGAAGTTCGGGTCGGCGGTGCCGCGATGCTCCTCCGGGCTCGGATAGAGCCCGTCCGCATCGGCCTGCCAGATCTCGATCAGGGCGTCCTTCAGCGGCGTGCCGGTACCGTCATAGACGGTGCCGGAGACGGAGATGCGTTCGCCCTTGGTCTTGTCGTTCACCATGGTGGTGCCGAGATCTTCCTCGTAAACGCCGCCGATGCCGCAGAAATTCGGCACACAGCCGATGTGGACGTACGGGCCCGCGGTCTGGCTCGGGCTTTCCTTCAGACGATAGAGCGATTGCATCAGTTCCCCTCCAGGCGGTTCTCGAACAGGGTCGAGCGGCGGCCGCGCAGGACCATGTCGAACTTGTAGGCACGGGCATCCATCGGCACCGTGCTGTCCATGTCGAGTTGTGCGATCAGGCTTTCGATGCCTTCGCGGTGCGGCACCACGTCGACGATCGGGCATTTCCAGATCATCGGATCGCCTTCGAAATACATCTGTGTGATCAGGCGCTGGGCGAAGCCCTGGCCGAACAGCGAGAAGTGGATATGTGCCGGGCGCCAGTCGTTGCCGCGGTTCGGCCAGGGATAGGGGCCGGGCTGAACGGTGCGGAACTCGTAGCTGCCGTCCTCGGCGGTGATGCAGCGCCCGCAGCCGCCGAAATTCGGGTCGAGCGGCGCGATGTAGCCTTCCTTGGCATGGCGGTAGCGGCCGCCGGCATTGGCCTGCCAGAATTCCACCAGCACGTTCGGCACGCCGCGGCCGGTCTCGTCGAGCACGCGGCCATAGACATAGATCCGCGGCCCGATCGCGCTCTCGCCCGGCTTGGCGAAGTTCAGGATCAGGTCGTTGTCGAGCGGGCCGATGATGTTGTGACCGAACACCGGGCCGGTAATTTCGCTCAGGGTCTGCGGCATGCTCAGCAACGCCCGGCTCGGCGAACGCGCGACCGAGGTCTTGTATTGCGGGGTCAGGGCTTCCGGCTGCCAGCCCCGGTCCCTGGCAAAGAAACTGGCTGCCGGCCTCTGGTTCGTCAGGCTCATATCTTCACTCCCATTTCGGCATAGGTCTTCTTGATGATCTTCAGGGCATGGTTCGCCGCCGGGACGCCGGCATAGACCGCGACATGCATCATCGCCTCGCGAATATCCTCCGGCGTGGCGCCGGTATTGACGGTCGCACGGACATGCATCGCCACCTCGTCCCACTGGCCGAGCGCGGCGAGCAAGGCGAGGGTAATCATGGAGCGTTCGCGCTTGGTCAGGTGATCGCTCGCCCAGACCGTGCCCCAGGCACCTTCGGTAATGAAGCTCTGGAACGGCTCATCGAACGCCGTCTTCGCCGCCTCCGCGCGATCGACATGGGCGTCTCCAAGGACCGAGCGGCGGATCTTCATGCCGTTGTCGTAGCGTTCACTCATTCAGATGGCTCCATGCAGGTCGGTCATTTGCGCCTCAGCCTGTCACCAGGGTGAGGGCCGGATAGCGGGCCTTGATCCGGTCATCGTTCATTGCGACCTCAAGATTGCGGCGGGCAAGGCGCGCATGTTCACGGGCGAGGTTTTCGGCGCGGGTTCCCTCGCGCAGCTCGATCGCCTCTAGGATCGCCTTGTGCTGAGACTGGGCGAGGAGCAGCGAGCCGTGAAATTCCGGCAGCTCGCGCTGGACCATCAGCAGGGCGTTCGGGCCGGAGAATGGCAGGGAGACGAGGCGGGAGATCTCGCGGCTGATCACCGGGCTGTCGGCCGCCCTCTTGATGAGATCGTGGAAGGTGGCGTTGCAGCGGGTGTATCGGTCATGGTCGAGGGCGTAGTGCGTCGCCTCCAGAATCTCGTCGATCTCCGCCAGAACCTTCTGCATCGCGACGGACTGGGCCGGCGTGATGCCGCGTTCGGCCGCGAGGCGCGCTGCGGTACCCTCCAGCACGCCGCGCAGCTCGATGGCGTCGAGAATGTCCTTCGGAGCGAAGCTGCGGACCGCAAAGCCGCCGGACGGGATCGCGTCGACCACGCCTTCCTGTTCGAGGCGGGCGAGGGCGGCGCGGACCGGGGTGCGGGAAATCTGCAGGCGGTCGGCGATGGCCGGCTCGGACAGGCGGGCTCCTGGCACGAAGACGCCAGAGAACAGCAGCTCGCGAATGCCTTCGAGTGCCCGCTGCGACTGCGTCGGCAGGCGGTCCTCGGTCGCGTTTGTCATTCTCCCTGCTCCAATCTCTTGCCGGATTGCGCTGGAATATTAAGAATCAAAAATCATACTGTATACAGGTTTTCGAGATTTTGGCTTTCCCGGGTGCAAAAATAGCAATGCCGTGTGCGAAAATCAGAAAATTGAATACATCATAAGCGGCCTGGCGCGGAACGGATCAGGTGCGTGCAAGGGTGCGCGATGCCGGGAAGGTAACTGTCATCGTCGTTCCATCGCCGGGCACGCTGTCGATGGTAAGCTTTGCGCCATGGGCCTCGACATGGGCGCTGACGATGGCAAGGCCGAGGCCGACGCCGTCATGCGTGCTGGTCATCGCGCCCGGGCGCTGCCAGAAGGGCTGGGTGACGAGCGCGATCAACTCCCGCGGAATCCCTATCCCATGGTCGCGGACGGAAAGGGCAATTCTGTTCTGCTCGTCGCGCCGTCCGGCGATCTCGATAGATGAGCCGTCCCGAGAGAACTTGACGGCGTTGCCGATCAGATTCTGCACGATCTGGTAAAGCATCTGAGGGTCCGCGAGCAGATTTGGCAGGTCGCTCGCAAGTGAAGTCTCCACAGTGATGCCGCGCTGCTGGATCGCCGGGATTAGGTCGTTTAGCGCGCTACGGATGATCGCCGCGGGCTCCGTCGCAGCCGCTTCGACTTTGGCTGGAAGTTTCTCCAGCCGGGCAAATTCGAGGATCTGATCGATCATCGCAAGGAGGCGGAAGCCGCTGTTGGAAATGTCGCCCGCGTAACCGAGATAGCGCTCGTTGCCGAGCGGGCCGTATGGCTGGCTGCGTAGCATGTCGGCGAAGCCGATGATGGCATTGAGCGGAGTCCGGAGCTCATGGCTCATGTTGGCGAGGAACTCCGATTTTGCGCGACTTGCCCGCTCCGCCAGTTCCTTCGCAGCCCCAAGCTCAAGCTCGCGGTTCTTGAGTTCGCTGATATCCGTATAGACGCAGACCATCCCGGCGTCGGCGGTGCGGCGCTCGTCGAGGCGGTACCACTTGCCATCGGTCGTGGCGAGTTCACAAGGCGCGCTGTCGGAGCCGAAGGATGCAAGCCGGCCGGCGATCCAGGAATCGGACCGTTCGTCACCGGTCTCGGAGGGGCGTCTGATCTCGGAGAAGCGTTCCAGCATCGTTGCATAAGGCGCGCCGGGTTCGGCGAGATCGCCGGCGGCTCCGAGCATGTCGCGGAAATGCCGGTTGCAGAGGACGAGTCTCCGATCCGGAGAAAACAGCGCGAAGCCGTCGGAGATGGAGTCGATGGCGTCGCGCAGACGCTGGGCGGCCCGATCGGCCGATGCTTCCGCCGCCTTGCGGACCGAGACATCTCTCAGAACGAGCACGTAGATCCGTTCGGTGCCGGCAGCAGACGCTGTCAGCGTAATCTCCGTCGGATGGGAGGTTATGCCGTCCGGGTCGAGGATATCGGCATCGAGGATGCCCCCGGCAACGGCCGCGCGCCGCAGGTGATCCGCCGGGTCGGCCGAAAGCCCCTCCGCCCAGTCTCCGCGCAGGCGGCCGGCGACCGGATGCCCGATCAGATGCGCGGCCGGCAGCCCGAACAGATGGCCCGCAGCCCGGTTCGCAGTGCGAATCCGGGCATCCTCCCCGACGGTTACGATCGCGTCGAAGCTGGCATCGACGACTTCCCGGATATAAGCATCGTGCCGCTTCAGCATCGTTTCGTTGCGGCGCCGGAGGAAGATCTCCGCACGGAGATCCGAAAGGACGAAAATCCCGCCGGTGAGCAGAATCGCGAGGCCGGGAAAGGTCGGATCGAGGAGGACGCCAAAACCTGCATGCGCGGCCACCGCGAGCCCGGCCGCGCCGGCAGTCAGCGAAACCGCAACCACCGGCTTCCAGGCCAGAGCCAGTGCCGGAAATAGCCAGATCATCAGACAACACAGGAGGAGCGTGGCGGCGATTTCCAGAGGTGCGAACACCGGCGGGCGTGCAGGCGTGCGACCCGTCAGAATGGTATCGAGTGCGAGGGCCTGGAACTGCAATGCCGAGAGATTTTCTTTCCCGGCGGCCCGGACCCGGTCGCCGATGCCGGAGGCGGAGGTTCCGATCATCACGATGCGGCCCTCGATATCCGCGGCCGGCACCTTGTTCATAAGGATGTCATGGGCCGCGACTCCCGGGACCCGCTCCGGCCGCGCGGTGTCGATCCAGATCCGGCCCTCCCTGTCGGTCGGCACAAAAAGCGGGCCGACCGAAATGCCGCTCAATCCGAGGATGGAAGGAACCTCCAGCAACATTCCGGACTGGTCGAGAGCAACGCGCGCGGCTTCCAGTGCGAGCCCGGGTTCAAGCCGGTCCAGGACATGGAACACGGCCGGGACGCGGCGTGCGTTGCCGTCCGGTTCCGGAAGCAGATTGACGATGCCCGCGCCGGCGCTCGCCGCGCTGAGCACGGGGATGTTCTCGATTACGCCACCGATGCCGGGCAGGCTGCTGAGGTCCGGTGTGCCGCGGACCGCGAAGCGGCCTTGCCGCTTCGTATCGTCTGGATCTCCTGTTCCGACGGGTGATGCCGCGGTCGCGGTCACCGTCGGAAGCAGGCGGATGGCCGCCGCGAGATCATCGTCGTAGCTGCCCCGTTCTGAGAGAGTACGGCGAAGATTGGCGTCAAGGCCGGGGAGCGTTTCTGCGAGCAGGTGCGGAGACATCCGGTCCGGTTCCGTGAACAGAATGTCGAAGGCGATCATCGCCGCACCCGCCTGATGGAGCTTTTCGACCAGATCGGCGTAGTGCCGTCTCGGCCAAGGCCACTGGCCCATCTGCGCCAGGCTCTCGTCCGTCACGTCGACGGCAAGCACGGGAGAGGGGATGGGCGGGGCGGCGCGCAGCCCGATCTGCCGGTCGAAAGCCCAGAGCCGGGGAATCTCGAGCGGTGGGACATCGAGGACGCGTAGGATAACAAGCAGGAGAAGCAGAAGGACAGCGATCAGCCTGCCTTGGCGAACGAATCTCCCGAGCCGGCCCTCATCCTGATCGTCCAGCCACGGAAACGCACTGCCTTCCGCCGGCGGCGCCTGGCCGATCTCGTTGCGTGCTCTGCCGTCCATTCAAGCCTCGGTGGTGCAGCGGCGGGCCTGATGGCGCCCCCGCTGCGGTTTCTGTGCAAGTCAGCCCTCCCGATGACGGTAGCGCTATGCGGTAGGGGCGTGAACCCGGCGCATACGAACCCAGGATACCCGGATCAGGCAAGGAGGCTAGCGGATGACGATCTCGACCCGCCTGTTGCGGGGCTCGGAGACGCCGTCTGCCGTCGGAACGATCGGCGCCCGCTCGCCGTAGGATTCGACCGTAACCACCCGTTCCGGGACACCGAGGCCGAGCACAGAGGAATTGACGATCCGGGCCCGGTCGAGAGCCAACCCGTCGTTGTAGGCGGCGGAGCCGGCCCTATCCGTGTGTCCCGAGATCTCGACCTGCGGCAGTTTCCGCGTGCGGATCGTTTCCAGAACCTGCGCGAGCAACTCCTGCGATTCCGGTGTGAGTGTGTCGGTACCCTGCTCGAAATAAAGGATGAAGGTCACCGGGGGCACCGGGCTGGCCGCGATCGCATCTCCGAAGACGATCTGGACATCCGCCGGATCGAAGGTACCGGCGCTTTGCGGTGCGGCATTCGCCGCCGCGACGAGCGCGCTTGCCCGCTCCGTATCGAGCAGGACCTGCCCCCCCGGATTGCCGACGCTGACGGCGCCGAGCTTGCCGTCGGTATCGGGCAGGAGCACCACAAGCGCGCCTTTCACCGTCCCTTCGATTTCAGTGACCGCTGCCACGAAAATCGCGCGGCACGAGGCGATGTCGTCGGGTTGGTGGCCTTCCTCCAGTTCCTGCATCCAGCAGTCGAACCCGGCCTGGCCGCGGGCGCTGCCCGGTCCGGCAATGGATCTGGCGCCGGCGGAGAACAGCGACATGAGGCGAGCGCGTGCCTCCGAGAGTTCCTGCCGCGCCGCCGGAGTCAGGTCGCGCGCGTCCAGAGCTTCCGGCTCGAAGACCTCGCCTTTCGCTGCCCGGATCGCCCGATCGTAGAACCTGGCGGTATCCGGCCAGTCATATTCCTCGCGCTCGAGGTCTCCGAGCGCCGCGTACTCGGCGCTGAGGGTCTGCAGAAACTGGGAGTCCGTCGGTGGGATTTCCTTGAGCTCGTTCGTATCGTAGGGGCCAAACGCGCATGCGCTCATGCCGAGGGTCAGTGCCGCTACGGCAAACAGGGTGCGGAGTGGCCGGAATGATGTCTTTTCCGTCATCGTCTAGTTCCCCGAGTTGGCAGGTACGCGGACGGCGAAGCGCGTTCCGCGAACCGCGATGACGGAGAGCGGCGTCTCGATCCGGGTCTTTTCGGGTGCGATCTTGCCGATCCGGCCGGACTGGTAGATCAGCGTCCCTTCCAGAATCTTGCCGAAGAAGTTGAAGGCATCCCGTCTCGGCGAGAATTCGAAGGCGGCCAGCTCGAAGCGCGAATTCGGGCCGAGAGAGACCAGGGTGCCGTCGTTCAGCGTGATGCCGAGCGAACCGTCGGCGCCGGTCACGAGCGTGTCCTTGCGTTCGATATCGAAGCCCTCGGTGGCCGGAAGCATCTTTCCGTCACGCTGCACGGCGGCTTCGCCGCTGGCGACCTTGACCGTCCCGATGGCCGAAGACGCATCCTGCGCCGCGGCGCCCGTGGCAAGCATTGAGAGCACCGCCAGGCTCATAAGAAATTTTCGCATTTTGCTCTCCGGTCCCCAACCCTGAGCGTCGACCTTCGGCCGATTGAAGGCTGGAGTTTGAAGAGCCGAGGGCGGCTCCGTCAAGCGATGCGCGAATAAGTGGTGGCGCTGACCATGCGGAGCGAGGGTCAGGTTTCCGGTTCGCCGACCTGTCGCTTGAGGAGTCGTTCGGCGCTGTCATTCAGGACATCGATGCGGGTGATCTTGCCGTTGCGGATCTCGAAGCGGTCGACATAGCGGTTGCCGTCGAACGGCGTTCCGTCCGGCCATTCCCCGTAGAGCGTGCCCGTCCCGTAGGCCACGATGTGATCTTCGGCCGGAGCGATATCCAGGGTCCCGAACTTTTTCTTCACCCACTTGTAGCGTGACGCGTTGTAGGCCGCCATTTCCCGCGGATGGGACATGCGGGTCTTCCCGGTGAAATAGATCTCGGCATCCGGCGCGAGGAACCGCGCGGCGCCTTCCGGGTCAGGGATCATGGAAATCTCGAGGAACCGCTCGACCATGTTTTTGACCTCTTGGACTTCGTCGTCCGCCGTCATTTTGCTCCTCCATCTGCTCTCGCCTTCGCACATGCAATAAAGGTAGACTCTTTTTCTGCATCGGCGCCATGGGGCGTCATTCAGACATTCGCTTTCTGGAGGTCGTCCCGTGGATCTGACGTTCCGCAATGCCCGACTGATGGAGGCACCGGACCGGATGCTCGATATTGGCGTGGCCGGCGGAAAGATCGCAGCCGTCGGCAGCACGGTCCCCGAGGGTGCGCGCACCCTGGATCTCGAAGGGCGTCTGCTGCTTCCGGGGTTCGTCGAGACACATATCCATCTCGACAAATCCTGTATCCTGCACCGCTGCTCCTCGGAGCGCGGCGATGTCGCCGAGGCGATCTCGGAGGTCTCGCGCGTGAAGCCGGACTTCACGGAAGAGGACATCGCCGAGCGGGCGGGCCGCACCTTGCGCAAATGCGTCGTCAACGGCACCACGCGCATCCGCACCCATGTCGAGGTCGACCCGGTGATCGGTTTGCGCGGGCTAGAGGGCGTCAAGGCGGCGATCGCGGACTGGCGCTGGGCGGTGGAGACCGAGATCTGCGTCTTCCCGCAGGAAGGCTTGTTGAACAATCCGGGGACCGACGAGCTGATGGTGACCGCGCTGAGGGACGGTGCGCGCTGCGTCGGCGCGACGCCCTATACGGATACGGACCCGAACGGCCAGATCGACCGGGTGTTCGAGATGGCGCGGGAATTCGATGTCGATATCGACATGCATCTGGATTTCTCGACCGACCTCTCATCCGTCGACGCGGATTACGTGATGCGGAAGACGGACGAGTACGGGTGGGGCGGGCGCGTCGCTATCGGTCATGTCAGCAAGTTGTCCGCCATGCCGCCGGTGCAGTTCGAACAATATGCGAAGAGGCTCGCCGATGCCGGTGTCGCGGTCACGGTGCTGCCCTCGACAGATCTCTTCCTGATGGGGCGGGAGCACGATCATTCGGTGCCGCGTGGAGTGTCCCCTGTGCACCGGATGCTGGAGCATGGGGTGACCTGCTCGCTCTCCACCAACAACGTGCTCAACCCCTTCACCCCGTTCGGCGACGGCTCGCTGATCCGGATGGCCAATCTCTATGCGAACATCGCGCAGGTCGGCCGCACGGACATGCTGAGGGCCTGCCTCGAGATGGTGACCACCCGTTCTGCGAGATTGATGAACCTGAAGGATTACGGGATCGGGATCGGCAAGCCGGCGGATCTGGTGGTGATCGAAAATACGGATCCGGCGATGGCGGTCGCGGAAATTTCCCAGCCGCTCTATGCCTTCAAGGACGGCCGGCAGACCGTGCACCGCCCGTTGCCGGTGCTTGGCGGCACCTGAGTGAGGAGTAGATCAGGTCAGTAGACGAGCTGGTCGTCGCCGCCGGAGCCGCCGATCACGAGCTCGCCGCGGTCCGCCAGATCCTTCGCCGCCGTCACCATCGCGGTCTGGGCGTCTTCGACATCCTTCAGGCGCATCGGGCCAAGCGACTGCATGTCCTCGCGCAGCAGCTTCGCCGCGCGCTCCGACATGTTGGAGAAGAACAGGTCCTTCAGCTCCTCCGATGCGCCCTTCAGCGCGATCGTCAGCTTGTCCTTGTCGACAGCACGGAGCAGCGTCTGCACGCCCGCCGGATCGATCCGCGCCAGATCCTCGAAGGTGAACATCAGGCTGCGGATCTTCTCCGCGCTGTCCTTGTTGCGCTCTTCCAGCGCCGAGAGGAACCGGCTCTCCGTCGCCCGGTCGAGGTTGTTGAAAATCTCCGCCATCATCTCGTGCGCGTCGCGCCGGTTGGTGCGGGCGAGGTTCGACATGAATTCGGTGCGCAGCACGCGCTCCACGTCCTTCTCGATCTCCTTGTTCACGGCCTCCATGCGCAGCATGCGCATGACCACTTCCATGGCGAAGTTCTCGGGCAGGATCGAGAGCACCTTGCCGGCATGGGCCTGGCCGATCTTTCCGAGGATCACCGCCACGGTCTGCGGATATTCGTTCTTCAGGAAGTTCGCGAGGACCTGCTCGTTCACGTTGGCGAGCTTGTCCCACATGGTGCGGCCGGCCGGACCGCGGATTTCTTCCATGATCGCGCTAACGCGGTCGCCGCCGAGCACCTTGGTCAGCAGGCGTTCGGTCGAGTCCATCGAGCCGACCAGGGAGCCGGTGGAGGAGACCTGCTCGGCGAACTCGACGAACAGCCGCTCGACGATATTGGAGCTGACCGTGCCGAGCCCGGCCATCACCTGGGAGACTTCCTTGATCTCCTCGTCGTCAAGCAGAGCGAAGAGCTTACCGGCCTGGTCTTCGCCAAGCGACATCAGGAGAATGCCGGCTTTTTCCGGTCCGGTGATGCCCCGGTAATCCTCGCGGATGCGCATGCCCATAGGGTCAGCTTTCTCAGAAGGAAGCGAAAAACCTAATGAAATGTAACAAAATCATAAACGTAATTATATCGCGAAAAAAATGGGCCTTTGGATCGATTTGATCGCGCCCGGCCCCGCGACTGACGAGTGTTCGGTTTAAACAATGACCAAGTTGACGTTCGGAAGAGTCATGAGTTTCCGGTCATTCGGCCGCATCGGTTTCATTGCAACCAGATGAACTTCCATTTCTGCAACCAGATTGCGTTCGGTGTTGATGCGATGCATCAGGCGCTCGGCATTGTCCGAACCGGCGACGCTGGCGGGGATACGGAAGATCACGTTGTCCGTCCCCCAGTCGCCGCGATAGCCGTAATCGGCGAAATTGTAGAAGGGCTGCTGGAAATAGTCGAAGCTTCGGATGAAATAGAGCCGCTTGTGGGTCGGGTCGGCCGAGGCCATGTCGGTCGCACCGAACGGTAGTTTCAGCTCGAACCGGCAGCCGGGTCTCGCGATGCGCCACATCTCCTGCATGAAGGGGAGCGTGCGGTCGATATGCTCGATCAGGTGCGAGGCGTGGATCTCCGAGACGGAATCGTCGGCGAGGGGGAAGGGCTCGATCCCGCAGGTCTCCAGATCGTAGACGATATCGACGCCGGGCCCCGGCATGATGTCGTGATTGATCCAGCCCTCGCGAATGACCTTGCCGCAGCCGAGATTGAGCTTGAGGCCGTCCGCCTGCGTAGCGTCGTTTGCAACCATCGTTCCGTCCTTCCTCTTGCGCCGCAGTGTGCCTCCTGGGGGCGGTCCGCACAATGGCCGGCATCGCGGCATGCGGAGCCGCAGCACTTCCCGCTCGGCGCCGGGCCGGACTTGAGATAAACTTCAGGGATGGCTCAGAAAGATTTCCGGCTTCCGCCCTTCCGCGCGCTCCTCGCCTTCCGGGCCGCGGCACAGCACGGCCGCCTCGTGGATGCCGCTGACGCTCTCGGTGTCACGGAGTCGGCGATCAGTCACCAGATCCGGCAATTGGAATCCCTGCTCAAGACCAGGCTGTTCGACCGGACCGGCCGCCGGCTTGCGCTTACGGAAACCGGCGAGCGCTACCTTGCCCGCCTCGACCCGGCGATCCGCGAACTGGAAGCCGCGACCCGGGCCGTGCTTCCGGAGGATGGGCATGCGGTCGTCCGGGTGACGTTGCCAACCTCGATGGCCGCGATCTGGCTGCTGCCGAGGCTCGGGGCCTTCGAGGCGGCCAATCCCGATCTCGACCTGCAACTGGTCCCGACAACGCGGGTCGTCGATCTGCTCCGGGACCAGGTGGATCTGGCCATCCGGTATGGCCGTGGAAACTGGCAGGATGTCGAGAAGACGTTTCTTTTCGACGACAACGCGACGCCGGTGGCGGCGCCGGGGTTGGTGCCCGAGGGGGTTGAGGATATCGAGGCGGTATTGAGGCAGAACCGCCTCATCGTCATCCGGACCATTCCGGACGAGTGGCGCGAATGGTCGCGCGCGCGCGGGCTGGCGCCGCCGGACCTCAGTTCGGCGCTGGAGCTCGACGTTACCGAGCAGGGGCTCCAGGTGGCGGAAGCCGGTCACGGCATTGCCATGGGCCGCGCGCCCTACATCGAGGACCGTCTGGCCCGGGGCACTCTGGTCACGCCCTTCGGTGCGACGGGGCCGAGCGGCGCGGCCTATTATCTCTGCCACCCCACGGGTCATCCGCTTTCGGCTCCGGCTCGGCGCGTGAAGCGGTGGCTGCTTGAGCAGGCCGGTATCTTCACGGCGAACCGCGCATGAAGGTCATGACTTGAGTTTTTCTCAAGTCATATTGAGTTCTTCTCTTTTGTCTCCGGGATGCGGCAGACCCACCTTCGGGACATCGCAGCTGGATGGAAGCTGCCCGCCGACAAGGAGACGAGAGATGACCGGTTCCGTGCAGGAAAGGCTCTACAATCACAACAATGCGGTCGCCGCCGACGTGGTTGCGCCGATGACATTTATCGTGCCGCAGGCCGACAAGCCCGTACTCTACAGCCAAGCCTATACGGGCGGCGCGCCGAAGTTCGGTTTCGAGACGGTTGAAAAGCATGTGCTGGTGGCGGACATGCGTGTCACGGGCGGTTCCTTTTCCCTGGACCGCGAAGGGTTTGCGCTCCGTACCGCGCCGACCGCCGTCGCGGATCTCTATGACGACGCCGAAGTGGAGAGCGCCTATTACGCCGAGATCCGCTCCCTGCTGAAGACGGAGTTAGGGGCGGCCGAAGTCGCGATCTTCGATGCGACCCGCCGCTCCGACGGTGGAGCCGGCGCTCGCAACAAGGACGGAAACCGCGGCGCGGCCACACGTATCCATGTCGACTACACCGCCCGGAGCGGGCCGCAGCGGGCCCGCGACGTGTTCGGCGACGAGACGTTCGAGCAGTTTCTGTCCGCAGGCAGGCGCATCGTCCAGATCAATGTCTGGCGTCCGATCGTCGGTCCGGTGCAGCGCTCACCGCTCGCCCTCGCCGATGCCACGAGCATCCGGCCGGAAGACCTCGTCGCGACCGATCAGGTCTTCCCGAACCGGGTCGGCGAGATCTACCACCTCGCCCATGACGCGGCACAACGCTGGTACTACGCGCCGGAAATGACGCACGACGAGATCCTGCTGATCAAGGGCTGGGACAGCCTGGATGACGGCCGTGCCCGGTTCACGCCGCACAGTGCGTTCCAGCTGCCGTCCCAGACCGATGCGACGCCGGCGCGCGAGAGCATCGAGATCCGCACCTATGTGGTGATCTAGAGCAGCGTCGCGGGCGCCCGGCTATTGCGGCGGGGCGCCCGTGAAGGTGGTGCGGTAGAGCAGGCGGCGGTGGCCGTCATAGTCGTTGGTCGCATAATGCAGTGTGGTCCGGTTGTCCCAGACCACGACGTCGCCTGGCTGCCAGCGATGTCGGCAGGAGAAATCGGGCCGGGTGCAGTGACGATAGATCGCCTGCAGCAGAGGTTCGCTCTCTTCCTCCGTCATGCCGTCGAAGCGCGTCGTGTAGATCGGGTTCAGGAAGAGCGCTTTCGCACCCGTCAGCGGCTCGGTGATCACCGCCGGGTGGAAGGTTTCCCTGTCGGCCGCCGGATCGCCGCGCGTCATGCGGATCGAGGCGCCGGACCGGGTTTCCTCCGGCGGCGCGAACTTCACGCCGTAAGGCTTGCCGACATGCACCGCCCTGCGGCCATTGACGATGTCTTTCAGATCCTTCGGGAGCGAGGCGTAGGCCGCCGTCTGGCTGGCCCAGACGGTGTCGCCGCCGACCTCCGGAATTTCCACCGCGTTCAGCACCGAGCCCGCGGGCGGGTTCGCGAGGAAGCTGAAATCCGAGTGCCATTCGCCGCCGAAAACGCCGCCACCACCCTCGTCGGCCTCTTTCAGCACCGCGATGGTTTCAGGATCCTCCGGGAGTGGCTCGACATAAGGCAGGCGCATCGGTTCGCCGAAGACACGGTTGAGCGCCTTCTGCTTCAACCGGTCGAGATGCTGGCCGCGCAGCACGATCACCTGGTGCTCGGCGAGGCATTGGCGCAGGAGCGCGGCGTTAGGTGCCTCGATCTCTTCGCCGAGCTCGAGTCCCTTTATTTCCGCACCGATATAGCCGGTCAGTTTCTTCAGTTCGGGCATGTCTCTCCGCCGGGCCGGGGGATTGCGTGACAGGCGCACTATGGCGCCTCCCGGCCCGGCAGACAAATTAGGCGGCCGTTGCGGCGGGTCTCACCTCGGGACAAGCCTGCGATAGAGGTGCCAGGTCGCATGACCGAGTACCGGCATCACCACCGCCAGACCGATGAAGAGCGGTATCGTGCCGAGCATCAGGCCGCCGGCCACGACGAGGCCCCACACCGCCATCGGGTATGGATTTGCGGCGACCGCCCGGATCGAGGTGGCGATCGCCGGATAGAGGCCGACATCGCGGTCAAGCAGGAGGGGGAAGGAGACCACGCTGAGGGTCAGGGCGGCGGCTGCGAAGAGGAAGCCGGCGCCGATCCCGAGGGCGATCATCGCCCAGCCGGCGGCGGTGGTGAAAACGTCGCTGACGAAGCCGGATACGGATGTCGGCGGTTCCGGTCCGAGGGTCATGTAGTAGATCCCGTAGGCGACGAGGATCCACGCGATGAAGAGCGCGAGCAGGTAGAGCCCGAGGACGAAGATCGCTCCCGCTGCGGGGGATTTCACCACGCCTAGGGCGTCGGCCCAGGAGACCTTGCGGCCCAGTTCCCGCTTCCGGCTCATCTCGTAGAGCCCGACGGCCGCGATCGGACCGAGCAGGGCGAAGCCAGAGGCGAGCGGGAACAGCATCGGCAGGAAATCGTATCCGAACAGAAGATGGGACAGGAACAGGCCCGCGACCGGATAGACGAGGCAGAGGAAGACGACGTCGGTCCGGCTGGCGCCGAAATCGGCGATGCCGCGCTCCAGCGCGTCGCGAAGATCGTCGATGTCGATCCGTCGGACGGTTGGAAGCGTCCCGGCGCCGCCGAGCGCGTGACCCGTTGCGCCGAGTGCGTGCTGAAGTTCGCGGAGCTGGTCCCAGCCCCATTCTATCGGATTTCTGATCTGGTCGGTGACGGCCATGATTTGCTCCTCCCGAACAATTGACAGGTTCGAGGGTCGCAGTCGGCCGTGGCGTGGCGTCGTATCCGGCGCCGGTCACGAGGTATCCGCGACCCGCCTGATAAAGCGCAGTCTACACGTTTTTCGCGTGACATCACATCGTCGCGTTTCTGGTCACCGTATTCATCTCCGGGAAGAATGCCGGGCTGATGCGCCGATGATCGCCGTCGGTTGACTCCACACGTATCCCATTATATTGAACTCTGAATTCAGAATTCATATTGCATGGCGTAAATAGATGCTCGAAACCGCTCCCAATCTGACCGACCAGGTCTACGACGCACTCGTCGAGGAGATCTGCGACGGCCGTCTCGAGGCCGGCACTCACCTCGTGCAGGAGAAGCTCGCCGCCCGCTTCGGGGTCTCGCGGCAGCCGATCCAGCAGGTCATGTCGCGGCTGAAGGCGGACGGCATGGTCGAGGAGCTGGGCAGGCGAGGCCTCTTCGTCGCGCCGCTCGATGCCCAGCGGATGCGGGACCATTACGGTATTCGCGCCGCGCTCGACGGCTGGGCCGCCAAGCAGGCAGCGGCGCGTGTCGCAGCCGAGCCGTCGCTTGCGGCCTCGCTGAAAGCCAAGGGCGCGATGCAGCTGGAGGCGGCCGAAAAGGCAGCCGGGGCCGGAGACTCGGTCGCGCTGATGCGGCAGGACGATGCCTTCCATTTCATGATTTACGCCGCCTCCGGAAATCCGATGCTGGCGAGCACGGCCGAGCCGCACTGGCGCTTCCTGCGCCGGGCGATGGTCGACGTGCTGCGCCAGGCGGAACGGCCGGAGACGATCTGGAATCAGCATGGCGCCATTCTGGACGCCGTGCTCAAGGGAGACGGGGCGGCGGCCGAAAGACTGGCCGTCGATCACGTTCAGAACGCCTGCGAATTGCTGGCAAGCGCCCTCGAGAAGGCGCGGACGGGGGAAACCACAGATGACACCCATGCCGAATATCGGGCAGATGCTGTCCGCGCAGGCACGCCTGCAACCCGGCCGGATCGGCGGCCGCGATCTTGAACGGGAGATGAGCTTCGCGCTCTGGAACGAGCGCGCCTGCCGTCTTGCCAATGCTCTCCTCGGCCTCGGTCTCTCGAAGGGCGACCGTTTCGGCGTGCTCGCCTGGAACCGGGTCGAGTGGCTGGAGATTTACGCTGCGGCGGCCAAGGCCGGCCTTGTCGCCGTGCCGGTGAACTTCCGTCTGGTGGCGCCGGAGATCCGCTTCATCCTGCAGGACTGCTCTGTCTCTGCCGTCATCGCGGAGCAGGAGCTGCACGATACGATCGACGCGATACGCGGCGATCTCAACCTGCCCGAGAGCCGGTTTGTCCATTTTGGCGGCAGTGCCACCGCCTCCGGCTGGCGCGGCTACGAGGACCTGATCGCAGCAGCTTCTTCGCGCGAACCGGCTGTTGCCGTCGCGCCTTCGGATCCATGGTGCCTGATGTACACCTCGGGCACGACAGGCAATCCGAAAGGGGCGATCCGCGGGCATGAGGGGATCGGCAATCTCGCCCTGATGACTGCGGTGGAGCTGGGGCTCGGGCGCAACGACGAGGCAATGCTGGTGATGCCGATGTGTCACGCCAATTCGCTCTATTTCTTCTCGTCCTTCCTGCATTGCGGCGCCGCGACCAGCGTCTTCTCCCGGCGGAGTTTCGATGCCGAGCGCTGCCTCCGGGCGCTCTCGGAGACCGGGGCGAGCTTCACTTCGCTGGTGCCGACCCATTACGAGATGATGCTCGACCTCCGGCACAAGGCCGGCGATCTCGGTCGCATGGAGAAGCTGATGATCTCCTCCGCTCCCGCAAGAGCCGAGACCAAGCGCCGGGTGATGGAGATGTTCCCGAACTCGGGGCTCTTCGAGCTCTATGGGTCCACAGAGGCCGGGTGGGTCACGATGCTGCATCCGGACGAGCAGTTCGACCATCTGGGCTCGGTCGGCCGTGAGGTCGTCGGCTCCCTGCCGATCCGCCTGCTCGACGACGCGGGCGAAGAGGTGCCGGACGGCACACCGGGGGAGCTTCACAGCTGCGGGCCCTACGTTTTCGACGGCTACTGGAACCGGCCGGACAAGACGGCGGAAGCCTTCCGCGGCGACTATCTCTCGGTCGGCGACGTGGCCCTGCGCGAGTCGGACGGCTTCATCCGCCTGATCGACCGCAAGAAGAACATGATCATCTCGGGCGGCGAGAACATCTATCCGACCGAGGTCGAGGCGGTGCTGGCGCAGCATCCCGACGTGCGCGACGTCGCCGTGGTCGGCCGCCCGGACGACCGCTGGGGCGAGCGGGTCGAGGCCGCGATCGTGCTGCGTGACGGTGCCGCGGTCGGCGCCGACGCCCTGATCGAATGGTCCCGCGGTCGGCTCGCCGGCTACAAGCGCCCGCGCGTCGTCACCTTCATCGCCGCGGACGAGATGCCGCGCACGGCCACCGGAAAGATCCAGCACGGATTGCTGCGCGAGCTGCTGGCCAGCCGCGCCGCCGACAACTGACCCGAAAAGGGCTTCAAGGGAGAATGGGAATGACCGACGTACAGGACCTCAATGCGGACACGCTCAACGTCGCCGCCTGGATCGCGCGCCTCTTGAAGGAACGCGGCATCGACCGTTTCTTCGGCCTGCAGGGCGGCCATATCCAGCCGATCTGGGACCATGCGACGCGGAACGGCCTCAAGGTCTACGACGTGCGCCACGAGGCGGCGGCCGTGCATATGGCGCACGCTCATGCGGAGCTGACCGGCACGCTCGGCGTCGCCATGGTGACCGCGGGACCGGGCGTCACCAATACGGTGACGGCGATGGCGAATGCCTCGCTCGCCCGCATGCCGGTGCTGCTGATCGGCGGCTGCACCTCGCGCCCGCAGGCGAATATGGGCCCGCTGCAGGACATCCCGCATACCGACATCCTGCGTCCGGTGACGCGCTACTCCCGCACCGCCCGGGTGGCGGACCAGGTGATCCGCGAGCTGGACGAGGCGATCTCCTCGGCCATGGGGGACCGCGGTGAGCCGGGGCCGGTCTATATCGAGATCCCGACCGACGTGCTCCGCACGCACGTGCCGGAAAACCTGATCCCGGCCGACTGGATGGCGCCGAAGCCGCCGCGCCGTCCGGCGCCTGTGCCGGAGCGGGTTTCCGAGGCCGTCGCCGCGATCCGTGCCGCCCGCCGTCCGCTGGTGATCAGCGGCCGCGGCGCGCGCTGGGCAGGCGGCGCGCTGGTGCGCTTCCTCGATGCCGCCGACGCGCTCTATCTCGACACGCAGGAAAGCCGGGGCCTCGTGCCGGCGGATCATCCCTCCGTGGTCGGTGCCGTGCGGGCGGCGGCGATGGCGCAGGCGGATCTCGTCATCACCCTCGGCCGCAAGCTCGACTACCAGGTCGCCTTCGGTTCCCCGGCGATCTTCCCGGACGCGACCTTCATCCGCATTGCCGACAATGCGGGCGAGCTCTACGACAACCGCCGCGGCCAGCCGGAGATCCTCGCCGATGTCGGCCTCGCGCTCGATGCGCTGACCGAGGCGCTCGGCAACGATGCGGGCACGCGCGACGCCGTCTGGCTGGAGGGCCTTCGTTCGAAGCACCGGGAGCGGATCGCGAAGAGCGCGTCCGGCACCGGTCCGGAAAAGGGCAAGGACGGTAAGATCCATCCGATGGCGATCTTCGACGCGATCCGGAAAGTTGCCGATCCCGATTATCTCGCGGTGGCGGACGGCGGCGATCTGTTGAGCTTCGCCCGCGTCGGACTTTCCGCGAGGACCTACATGGACGCGGGCGCCTTCGGCTGTCTCGGTGTCGGTGTGCCTTACGCCGTCGCGGCGGCGCTTGCGGAGCCGGGCCGGCAGGTGATCTCGGTCAATGGCGACGGCGCCTTCGGTCTCAATGCAATGGAGGTTGACAGCGCGGTGCGGCATGGCGCCAAGGCGGTCTTCATCGTCTCGAACAATGCCGCCTGGAACATCGAGCGCTTCGACCAGGAAGCGAACTATGGCGGCCGTGTAGTCGGCACCACGCTGCAGCACGCGGACTATGCCGCGATGGCCCGGGCTTTCGGTGCCCATGGCGAGCGGGTGACCGATCCGGCGGATCTCCCGGCCGCCCTCGAACGCGCGCTGAAGAACACACCGGCGGTGGTCGATGTGGTGACCTCGCAGGACGCGGTCTCCTCCGATGCGCAGAAGGGGCTCGGCTTCGTGCCGGACTACCAGGCGCTCACCGCCTGGGACGATGCCGAGCGGCGCCGCCGCGGCGAGGCGATCTGATATTGAAACGCCCCGCCTCGGCGGGGCGTTTTGCTTAGCGGAAGAAGTAGTCGACGAGGGACAGCGGCACCGCGGGCACGTAGGTCACGATCAGCAACAGGCCGATCAGGACCAGAATGAACGGCACGTTGGTGCGGGTCGTCGCCCAGATGTCGGTGCGGGCGATGGAGCAGGCGGTCACCAGCACGCTCGCGACCGGCGGCGTCTGCTGGCCGATGGCGATGTTCAGAGTCAGGATGATGCCGAACTGGATCGGGTCGACGCCGATCTGCTGCACCAGGGGCATGACGATCGGGACGATCAGGATGATCGCAGCCGCGCCGTGCAGGATCATGCCCAGCATGAACAGCATCACGTTGAGCAGCATCAGCACGACGTACTTGTTCTCGGAGACGCCGGTGATCCAGCGGGCGAAATGCTGCGGAACCTCACTCTCGGTAAGATAGAGCCCGAGGATGGCGGAACTCGCGACCAGCAGCATGACGATGGCGGTCTGCGAGACGCCTTCGATCAGCGCGCCGTGCAGTTCCTTCAGATCGATCTCCCGGTAGACGAAGCCACCGATCAGCAGAGCCGCGACGACCGCGAGCCCGGCACCTTCCGTTGCCGTCACCACGCCTCCGAAGATGCCGCCGAGAATGATGATCGGCAGCAGCAGGGCGGGCCCCGCGGCTTTGAAAGTGCTCCAGAGCCGGTCGAGAGAGAAGGCCTCCTCGCGCGGCAGATTGTAGCGCACCGCGAACCAGTGGCAGAGGCAGAGCATCAGGAAGCCGCCGAGCAGGCCCGGGATGATTCCAGCGACGAAAAGCTGGGTGATCGAGGCGTCGGTCAGGGCGCCATAGAGGATCATCGGGATCGACGGCGGGATAATGACCGCGAGTGAGGCGGAGGAGGAGGTGACGGCGGCGGCGAAGGTCGCGGCATAGCGTTTGCGCTTCATCGCCGGGATCAGCACCGAGCCGATGGCCGCGACGTCGGCGACGGCCGATCCGGAAATCTCCGCGAAGAAAAGGGAGACGCCGACATTCACCATCGCGAGGCCGCCGCGGACGAAGCCGATCAGCGCCGCGGTGAAGTCGATCAGCCGGCGCGAGATGCCGCTCGTGTTCATCAGCGCGCCCGCGAGGATGAAGAGCGGGATCGCGATCAGCGGGAAATTGGTCGACCCGTCGAAGATCGTCAGCGCCGCGTCGTAGAAGCCGAAGACGCCTTTCTCGGTCCAGGTGCCGATCAGCGCGACGGCGGCGATCGCTACCGCGATCGGCACGTTGATCGCGATCATCATGGCGAGAAGGATGAGGAGCAGGACGGCGATCATTTCTCGTCTCCCGCGCCTTGTGCTTTCTTGGCGTGGGCGATTTCCTCGTCGATTTCGTCCATCTCGGCGCTTCGTCCGGCACGGATCCGGGCATAGGCCTCGGGCGTCGAGGCTGCCTGGCCGATCATGAAGAGCACGGCGCCGACCGGGACCACCGACTGGGTGAACCAGAGCGGCATCCAGGGCAGGGAAATCAGGGTCTCGGTCCCCATCACCTGCAGGATGAACCAGCCGGCGTAGGCGAGGATCGCGAAGACCACGTAACCGATCAGCTCGGCGAGCGCGAAGAGCCAGGCGCGGTAAGGCATCGCCAGCGAGATCACCAGTCCGTCGAAGCCGAGATGGCGGCGCCGTGTGGCGGCGTAGGCCGAGCCGTAGAAGGTGATCCAGGCGAGCAGCACGCCGGCGACCTCGTCATACCAAACGAAGGAGGAATTGAAGACGTAGCGCGCGACGGTCGCCGAGACGACGACGATGGCGAGCGTGACCAGAAGTCCGATGGTCATGGCGGCGAGCGCGGCGCGAAGGGCTCTGGAGAAGGCGGTCATGAGGCGCGTCCCGGAACGGGTCGAAAGGAAGGGCGGGTGCCCGCCCCCGCCAGCCGGCCGGAGGCGTGGGGCGGACGACCCTTGAAAGTGCGCCGGTCAGGAACCCGGAGCGAGCGCGATGGCCGCGTCGATCAGGGCCTGTCCGCCCTTCACCTCGGCGGCGAAGGCGTCATAGATCGGCTGCGAGGCGGCGACGAAGGCGGCGCGGTTGGCCTCGTTGTAGCTCATGCCGCCGGCGACGAGCTTGTCCTTAAGCTCGGTGTCCGCTGCCTCGCCTCTGTCGCGGGCCCAGATCTCGAGTTCGCGGGCGACGGATTCAAGCACCGAGACGATCGCCGGGTCCATCTTGTCGTACATCGCCTTTCCCATGGTCGGGTAGGAGGGCGTGTAGACATGGCCGGTCTTGGAGAGATACTTCTGCACCTCGTTCAGTTTGGCCGAGGCGATGTTCGTATAGGGGTTCTCCTGCCCGTCGATCACGCCGGTCTGGAGGCCGGTGAAGACTTCGGAGAAAGCCATCGGCGTCGGGTTCGCGCCCCAGGCCTCGAACATCTTCACCCGCCAGGTCGATTTCGGCGTGCGGATCTTCAGGCCGTTCAGATCTTCCGGTGTGGTAACCGGGCGGACATTGTTGGTGATGTGCCGGACGCCGTTCTCCCAGACCGCGAGAACCTTGTAGCCCTTCTCCTCCGCCGTCGGGGCGATCTCGGACCAGAAGACCTTCTCCTCGATCCGCGCCAGATGCGCCCGGTCCGCGACCAGGAAGGGCATGTCGAAAAGCGCGAACTTGTCGGCGACGGAGGACATGATCGAGGAGGGCAGGGCGAGATGGACGGTGCCGATCTTCAGCTTCTGCATCAGCTCCTTGTCTTTGCCGATCTGCGAGGAGTCGAACAGCTTCACTTCGGCCTTGTCGCCGAGCTTGGCGTTGGCGCGCTTCACGAACTCGGCGGCGGTCTGCTGCTGTAGCGAGCCGGTCGCGGCGGAGATGCCGAAAATGATCTCTTCCTTCGCGTCGGCGAAGGATGTTGCGGCCAGCATCATGGCGCCGGCCAGAGCGAGTGATCTTATTTTGATCATTGTATTTCCTCCCATTCTTGCTCTTCGGTTTTATGGAGCCGCCGTGGAGACCTCCGCGGTGGCCTTGGCAATTGCGGACGCTCTCGATGCGGCATCGGCGGGCACGAGGTCGCCCTGCCGCGCGAGTTTGGCCGCGAGCAGCAATGCCCGCTTGGTTGCGTTCGGATTGGCGATGCCTTGGCCCGCGATGTCGTAGGCGGTGCCGTGGGCGGGCGTCGCGATCCAGAAGGGATAGCCGCCGATCAGGGTGACGCCGCGGTCGAAGCCGATGAGCTTCATCGCGATCTGCCCCTGGTCGTGATACATCGACAGCACGGCGTCGAACTCGCCCTTGTACGCGCGCAGATAGACGGTGTCTGACGGCAGCGGTCCCTCGACGGAGATCTGTTTTTCCTTCGCGCGCTGCACGGCGGGCGCGATTTCCCGGTCGTCCTCATGGCCGAAATTGCCGCCGTCTCCCGCATGCGGGTTGAGCGCGGCGACCGCGATCCGCGGCCGGGCGAAGCCGGCATTCCGCATCGTCTGGTCGGTCAGCTCGATGCTGGCGAAGACGCGCTCCTCCGTGATCCGTTCGGCAACCTGGCTGAGCGGGATGTGCGAGGTCACCCGGGCGTTCCAGAACTCGTCGAGAACGTTGAATTCCCGTCCGTCCTTGGTCGCGCCGGTGACCGCGTTGATGAAGCCGATCTCGTCGACATAGTCCGGGCGTGCGAGGCGCATCGCGTACTTGTTGAACGGGGTGAAGGCGACCGCGTCCGCGCCACCCGCGGCACAGAGCCGGAGCGCGGTGGCGAAATTCTCCAGCGCGGCGGCGCCTGTGTGTCTCGAAGCCTCGCCTGGGGAGACGGCAGCCGGATCGATGTTCGCAAGGTTGAGCAGCGAGGCTGGCGAGTCCGTCTCTGGATCGCAGTCTGGCAGGTCGAGGCCGGTTCCTAACATTGCTGCCGCAGTCTCAAGCTGCCGGCGGTCTCCGATCAGGATAAGGCGCGCATTTTCAAGGACTTCCTCGTCGGAGAGGATCTTGACCGCCAGTTCCCCGCCGATCCCGGCGGCGTCTCCGAGGGCAAGCGCGATCGTCGGTCTTTCTGAGGGCGTTTCGCTCGTCGGCATCATTGTTTCTTTCGTCAATTTTGCATACTGTATGCAGAATGCAATATGCGTCGCAAGCGCTTTTGATCTTCCAATTCCGCGAAATCGGGTATGGTGCCGGCATGAATGAAGCGTCTTCCCCCGAGGCTGCGGCCGCCGGTCTGACAGCTCCTTTGAGCGAGCATTCCGCGGTCCGGATCGAGCGCCAGTCGCTGCACGATCTGGTGGCGAACCGGTTGCGCGACCTCATCATCGAAGGCGTTCTGACGCCGGGGATGCGGCTCAATGAATCCCGGCTCTGCGAGGAACTCGGGGTGTCCCGCACGCCATTGAGGGAAGCCGTCAAGACGCTGGCCAGCGAAGGCCTGATCGAACCGCGTCCGGGGCGGGGCACGGTCGTCAGGTCATTCAACGCCAAGGATGCCCGCGACATGCTGGAGGTGCTGACGGAGCTCGAGGCCATGGCGGGACGCCTTGCCTGCGAGCAGGCAAGCGACGCGCAGATCGCGGAGATCTCGGCCGTGCACGACCGGATGGTCGGGTTCTACAGATCGAAGGAGCGCTTGAGCTATTATAAGCTCAACCAGGCAATCCATTCGATGATCGTGGCGGCGACGGGCAACGAGACGCTGATCGAGATGCACGGGATGCTGCAATCGCGCATGAAGCGGCTGCGTTTCATCGGCAACAGCGGCACCGAGAAGTGGAAGGCCGCGCTTGCCGAGCACGATGAAATGATTGCAGCACTCAAGCGCCGCGACGGGGCCGCTTTGGCCGAGGTGCTCCAACGCCATCTGCGCAATACCTGGGTACGGGTCGCGGACAGTTTCTGACCGCGCTGTCCGGCTCAGTCCTCTGCGAAACGGTCTGACGCCGGGATAGGACAGCAAACAAAATTGGGCTGTCTTGTCGCCGGATACGGCTCCCGGAATGAGCTTTTCCGGTTTCGTTTGAAAATGTACGGCGGTCTTCGCCGGGACTGACGGGCCGACCTCCGCTTGCTCTTTAGACGGATGAATTGTGTTTTCGTGCGGCGTCTTTCAGTGCTACTAGGGCTGCGAACCCGCCCGGGGGTCGAATGCGTCTGCGTTCGATTGAAAGATAGGCCCGGCGAAACGAACGCTGCCGGTTGGCCGGCGTTCGGCGAGACAGCCCCGTGAAGCGGTTCGGCCAGAAGGCTGAATGGCATCTCGACAGACCCATAGGCAGTCGCTTCAGTGTCTTCCAATCCCCGCAAAATCGAAAACCGGTATGTCAACGACCTGCGCCGGCTCGACTTCTTCCAGTCCCAGTTCGGCAATCTGAAGAGCGTGACCGTTCCGCTCGGCCTCTCGGTCGTGTTCCTTGCGATAGTCGGGATCTATGTCGGGAGCACGCAGGAGAACCTCGGTGAGGACTGGCTGATCGTGGCCGTCGCGGCCGTGGTCGGCGGCTATATGGCGCTCAATATCGGCGCCAACGATGTCGCCAACAACATGGGCCCCGCGGTCGGCGGCAAGGTGCTGACTGTGACCGGCGCGATCCTGATCGCCGCCGTCTGCGAGAGCGCGGGCGCTCTGCTCGCCGGTGGCGACGTGGTCAAGACGGTGTCGAAAGGGATCATCTCTCCGGGCGAAAGCGTCAGCGTCGGGGAATTCCGCGATCTGATGTTGAGTTCGCTGTTCGCGGCCGCGCTCTGGATCAACCTCGCGACCATGCTGAACGCGCCGGTCTCCACCACGCACTCGATCGTCGGCGGCGTGCTTGGTGCCGGCATTGCGGCGGCAGGCTTCGGCCTCGTCAACTGGGGCACCATGGGCGCGATTGCCGCCAGCTGGGTGATCTCCCCGGTCTTCGGCGCGATCTGCGCCGCGGCGATGCTCTATGTGATCAAGAAGAAGGTGCTGCTTGTCGAAGACAAGCTGACCGCCGCGAAGACCTGGGTCCCCATCCTGATTGGCCTAATGGCCTGTGCCTTCGCCGCCTACATGGCGATGAAGGGACTGAAGAAGATCTGGCATCCGTCGCTGTTCGAGATCGCGCTCTACTCGCTGCTTGCCTTTGCCGTCTCGTACTTTCTGTCCAAGCCTTACATCGCCCGGCGCGTGCTCAAGCTGGAGAACACCCGCCAGGGGGTCTATCGCCTGTTCGACATTCCGCTGATCGCCGGTGCCGCCTTGCTCTCCTTCGCGCACGGGGCAAATGACGTCGCGAATGCTGTCGGCCCGCTCGCCGCGATCGTCTCCACGGCGGGAGAGGGCGCGGGAATCTCGAGCAACGTCACCATCCCGCTCTGGGTGATGGCGATCGGCGCCTTCGGGATTGCCTTCGGGCTTGGCCTCTTCGGACCGAAACTGATCGCGGTCGTGGGCGAGAAGATCACGCGGCTGAACTCGCCGCGCTCCTACTGCGTCGCGCTTTCCGCCGCTGTCACGGTGCTGATCGCGACCACGCTCGGCCTGCCGGTCAGTTCAACCCATATCGCGGTCGGCGCTGTCTTCGGCGTCGGCTTTCTGCGGGAGTTTCTGGAGAACCCGAACACGCGCAAGCTCCGGCCCGGTCACAAGCTGAATGCGACCGCCGAGGACGCCTTCAACAGCAAGGAATACCGGTCTGTTCGGCGGCTGGTGCGGCGCAATTTCGTGATCTCGATCGCTGCCGCCTGGATCATCACTGTGCCGGCGTCAGCTCTGCTTGCTGCTGCCGTTTATGCTGTGCTGCAGTCTCTCTGATCCAATTGCTCAGCGCCTCGAACTGGCGCAGGACGGGAAGATAGTCCTCGCGGTAGGCGACCCGCGGGGCGTCTTCCAGTAGAGCCCAGTGGCGCTGGCGCTGTTCTTTCTCCGGCCATTCGTCGAACTGCTCGGTTACGAGGAACGGGTAGTAAGTCACAGGGATTTCGACCTTGCCCGCGCTTGTCAGTTTGGTGATTACCTGGGTCATCGGGAAATCCTTGAGCACCTCGCCCTTGACGCCGGCTTCCTCGAACCCCTCCCTCAGACAGGCCTCGGTCTGGGTCTCGTCCTTCTTGCGTTTTCCCTTCGGCAGGATCCAGCGTCCGCGCGTTTGCGAGGTCACGAACAGAACGGCGACCAGATCGTCTCTGATATCGAACGGGATGATCCCAACGCGGTGCATCTCTGCTCCCCTGCTATGTCATTGTTCCAACTTAACGGTATCGCTTTGCCGAGGCCAGTTTCCATGCATGGCTGCCTCTATCCGGGAACGCTGTACTTTACGCGCGCGCGTCATTATGTTGCGCGCCACTGATTTTGATTTCGCGCTGACGGCGCGGCACCGCAGATCCCCGGCTCGGGAAGAACTTCAACCGGTCGGCAGATCGCGGACACTCCGAAAGAAATGATATGACGGATTTCGAAGGCGTTGTTCCTGCGCTCGGCAAGGCATTGGCGAAGCGCGGTTACGAGACCTTGACCCCGGTGCAGCAGGCTGTTCTCGGCGAGGAGATGCAGGGCGCCGATGCGTTGGTCTCGGCGCAGACCGGCTCCGGCAAGACCGTGGCCTTTGGCCTCGCGATGGCGCCGACTCTGCTCGACGAGAGCGGGCGCTTCGGGCGGCTCGAGGCACCCGTGGCCCTCGTTGTAGCGCCGACCCGCGAGCTGGCAATGCAGGTACAGCGCGAGCTCGAATGGCTCTACGAGTTCACCGGCGCTTCCGTAACGTCCTGCGTCGGCGGCATGGACCCGCGACGCGAGCGTATGGCGCTTGAGCGCGGTGCGCATATCGTCGTCGGCACGCCCGGCCGCCTGCGCGACCATATCGAGCGGGGGGCGCTCGACCTGTCGCAGATGAAGGTTGTGGTCCTCGACGAGGCCGACGAGATGCTGCATCTCGGCTTTCGCGAGGATCTGGAGTTCATTCTGGGCGCCGCCCCGGAAGAGCGCCGGACGCTCATGTTCTCGGCCACGGTGGCCAAACCCATCGCCACACTTGCCCAGCGCTACCAGCGCGACGCGGTCCGGATCACCACGGCGGGCGAGAAGCGCCAGCATGGCGATATCGAGTACCGGGCGCTTGTCTGCGCGCCGAGCGACCGGGAAAACGCGATTATCAACGTGCTGCGCCATACCGATGCGCCCTCCGCGATCGTTTTCTGCAGTACGCGTGCGACCGTCGCCCATCTGACCAGCCGTTTCACCAACCGGGGCATTCCCGTGGTGGCGCTCTCGGGCGAGCTGAACCAGAGCGCACGGACCTACGCGCTGCAGGCGCTCCGGGACGGACGGGCGAAGGTCTGCGTCGCGACCGACGTCGCCGCACGCGGCATCGATCTGCCGAACCTCGAGCTCGTGATCCACGCGGACCTGCCGAAGAACGAGGAGTCCCTGCTGCACCGGAGCGGCCGGACCGGGCGGGCGGGACGCAAGGGCGTCTCCACCCTGATCGTGCCCTTTTCGATGCGGCGCAAGACCGAACGCCTTCTGGGCTTCGCGAATGTGACGGCGACCTGGGGCAAGCCGCCGTCGGCGGACGAGATCCTGGCGCTGGACCGCAAGCGCATTCTGGAAGACCCGGATCTCGGCGGCGAGACGACCGAGGAGGAACGCGCCTTCGCGGCCGAGCTGCTTGCGAAACACGACGCGGAAGCGGTCGCGATCGCTTTCCTGCGCAAGCAGATGGCCGGGCTCGCGGCACCGGAGGATCTGCTGGACGGTCCGCAGGACGACAGGCGCGGCGAACGGGGGCCTCGCGACGGAGCGCCCAAGACGCGGCAGGATTTCGAGAACGGGGTCTGGCTCCGTCTCTCCGTCGGGCGCAGCCATCGGGCCGAGGCCCGATGGATCCTGCCGATGCTGATCCGCATCGGAAACATCACCAAGGCCGATGTGGGCAGGATCAAGATCCAGGAGAACGAGACCTACGTCGAGATACTCCCGCAGGCGGCCGAGACTCTCCTCGAAGCCGTCGGGCCGAGCCGCAAGGTCGAGAAGTCGATCACCGTCGACCGGTTTGCCGGTACTCCGGAGGCGCTCGAAGACATCGTGGAATCACGCGCGCCCAGAGCCCCTCGCAAACCCAGAGCGGAAAAGGGTTTCGGACAGGATCGGGAAGCAGGTGACCGTACGCCGCCCCGGAAGTGGGAGAAGGAACGCAGGCAGGGCAGGCCTGAGCGGGAGGCCGCGGCGGAGCGTTCCGATACGGTCGCGAAGGAAGCTCCCGACTTCGACGGCAAGCCGCGGAAGTTCGACAAGAACCGGAAGCCGAAAGGAAGCGGCGGCAAGCCGGGCGGAAAATTCGCCAAGGGCAAGGCCGGCAGCCCGAAAGCCTTGGACGGCAAGCGCGGCGACGCGAAGCACGGGGCGGGCAAGCCGAAGAAGACTCACCGGAAGGGACAGTCGAAGCCCAAGGCGCCCTGGGTCGACTAGGGCCGATGCGGCTTTGATCGGATATGCCGAACGTCGTGGTGGCGTTCGTGCTTTATCTGTGCTTTGAGTCGGGTCTTACCTTCCACAGGGTCGCGGTCCGCCCATCGGCGCGGAGCGGCCCCAAGTGGCTTCTGCATCGCGATCAGGTTTAGGAGACACGCGCCGTGAGCACCAAGCAGTTCGAAAACGATCTTTCCGACGTTGTCGCCTCCGACAAGGCGCATGTCTGGCACCATCTCGCCCAGCACAAGGCTTTCGAGACGGCGGACCCGCGGATCATTGTCGAAGGCAAGGGCATGCGTGTCTGGGACATCACCGGCAAGGAGCATCTCGATGCCGTGTCCGGCGGTGTCTGGACGGTGAATGTGGGCTATGGCCGCGACACCATCGCCGACGCTGTGCGCGAGCAGCTGGTGAAGATGAACTATTTCGCCGGCGCCCTCGGCTCGGTTCCGGGCGCCCGTTTCTCCGAGCGCCTGATCTCCAAGATGCCGGGCATGACCCGGGTCTATTATTCGAACTCGGGTTCCGAGGCGAACGAGAAGGCCTTCAAGATGGTGCGGCAGATCTCCGCGCGTCATCACGGCGGCAAGAAGTCCAAGATCCTCTATCGCGAGCGCGACTATCACGGCACCACCATCACCGCTTTGTCGGCGGCCGGCCAACCGCAGCGCGCGGCGCATTACGGTCCCTTCACTCCGGGCTTCGTCGAAGTCCCGCACTGCCTCGAGTACCGCAACCAGTACGGCGTGACGGAGAATTACGGCGAGCGCGCCGCGGACGCGATCGAGGAAGTGATCCTGCGTGAGGGCCCGGACACGGTCGGCGGCCTCTGCCTCGAGACCATTACCGCCGGCGGCGGCGTCATTACCCCGCCGAAGGGCTACTGGGAGCGGGTCCAGGACATCTGCCAGAAATACGGCATCCTGCTGATCCTCGACGAGGTGGTCTGCGGCGTCGGGCGGACCGGCGAATGGTTCGGCTACCAGCATTACGGCATCAAGCCGGACATGGTGACCATGGCGAAGGGCGTTGCCTCCGGCTATGCGGCGATCTCCTGCACCGTCACCACCGAGGCTGTCTTCGACATGTTCAAGGACGACGCTTCCGATCCGCTGAGCTATTTCCGCGACATCTCGACCTTCGGCGGCTGCGCTTCCGGTCCGGCGGCGGCGCTGGAGAACATGCGCATCATCGAGGACGAGAAGCTGCTCGAGAACACGACCGCCATGGGCGCGCGTCTGGAGCAGAACCTGCTCGCCCTGATGGACAAGCATCCGGTGATCGGCGATGTCCGCGGTAAGGGCCTCTTCTGGGGCGCCGAGCTGGTCAAGGACCGCGAGACCAAGGAGCCGGTGGACGAGATCAAGGGCCAGGCCGTGGTCGGTCACTGCAACGCCGAAGGCGTCATCATCGGCGTCACCAACCGCTCGATCCCTGGCTACAACAACACGCTCTGCCTCTCTCCGGCGCTGATCGCGACCAAGTCCGACATCGACCAGATCACCGGCGCGATCGACAACGCTCTGACGGCCGTTTTCGGCTCCGGCAAATAACACTGACCAGGGAGAAGCAGGCGTGAGCGATCACGATCACGGGCACGAGCACGGCCACGATCATTCGCATGACGGCGAGATCGACTGGAAGACCCAGGGTGTGCAGGTCATCCCGGGCGACAGCCTGGATGCCAACACCGCGCAGACCCCTGGCATGAACCGCGCGGCGGCGATCACCACGGCGCGGGCCGGGGCCAAGAAGCTCTGGGCCGGAACGGTCAAGATCCACCCGAACGCGAAGACCGGCGCGCATCATCATGGCGCACTGGAGAGCGTGATCTATGTCGTCAGCGGCCGGGCCCGGATGCGCTGGGGCAACAATCTCGAATTCGTCGCCGAGGCCGGCCCGGGCGATTTCATCTTCGTGCCGCCCTATGTGCCGCATCAGGAGATCAACGCCTCGACGGACGAGCCGCTCGACTGTGTGCTGGTGCGCAGCGACAACGAGAACGTCGTCGTCAATCTTGAGATCGACCCGGTCGAGAAGCCTGAGGCGGTGAAATGGGTCGACCCGATTCACCGCGGCGAGACGTAACGAGCGGCGCTGGCCTCACTCGATCAGGACGATGGCGTCAACCTCGACGGAGGCGTTTGCCGGCAGTCCGGAGACGCCGACGGCCGTCCGTGCGTGGCGGCCGTTCTCTCCATAGAGCGCGATCAGGAGTTCCGACGCCCCGTTGATGATTTCGGGCGAGCTGTCAAAGCCGGGAAGACAATTCACGAAGCCGCCAAGCCGCATCACGGTCCTGACTCGGTCGAGATTTCCCTCGCAGGCCTCTCGCAGGTGATAGAGCAGGTTCAGGGCGCAGATTTCGGCGGCCTTCCGGCCTTCGGCGATCGTGACGTGCGGCCCGTCCACCGGCGGCGTCTGGCCCGGCGCGATCACCGGGCCGAGATGGGTCACCTCGGTGCCCCAGTCGCAGGTCTGCCCCGCAAGGAAGACGAGATTGCCGTCCCGGCGCCAGGGCAGAAAATTGCCCCGCGCACCGCGATAGGGAGGCAGGGAAAGCCCCATCTCTTGAAGTTTGGCCATCACGTCTGAACGCATCGGGGACTCCGTTTCGATCTCGGTCACATTGCCAGCTTACAGCGCCGCGCTATGCGCGCTAGGCTCATGCCGAAGACGAGCCAGAACAAATGGCCGCCGGGGAGGAAAAGTTGGAAATCGTCGACGCGCAGATTCACATCTGGCAGACCGGGCTACCGAGTAACGCGGCTCATTGGCAGATCACCTCGTTCACAGCCGCGGAAGCGATCGCGCTCATGGACGAGGCCGGCGTCGATGCCGCGGTGATCCATCCGCCGTCCTGGGACCCGAACTCGACCGAGCTCGCGATGAATGCGGTCCGGACCTATCCGGGCCGCTTCGCCATCATCGGTGCCGTCGATCTCACCGCTCCGGAGGCGAGCCGCGCAGCCATGGAGCATTGGCGCGAGCAGACCGGCATGCTCGGCCTGCGCTGCATGTTTCTCGAAGGCGAGGACCGCCGGCTCCTGTATGACGGCGAGCTCGCGTGGTTCTGGGAGGCGGCAGAAAGATTCAATATCCCGGTGACGGTGCTCGCGACCGACTCGCTCGCCCTGCTCGGCGAGATTGCCGAGCGGCATCCGGGTCTCCGTCTCAGCATCGATCATCTTGGCGGCAGGGGTGGCAACACGACGCTGAAGGACGCCGCCGCCATGGCCCACATGCCGGAGCTTCTGAAACTCGCCCGCCGGCCGAACGTAGCGATCAAGGTGACGGGCGCGCCCGGCTATTCTGCCGAATCCTATCCGTTCCCGGTGATGCAGGGGTATGTGCGGCAGGTCTTCGATGCCTTTGGGCCCGACAGGACCTTCTGGGGCACGGACATCTCGAAGATGCCGTGTTCCTGGCGCGAATGCGTGACGATGTTCACCGAAGAGCTTCCCTGGCTCCGGGGCGCGGACCTTGAGCGGGTTATGGGATCGGCCGTTCGCGACTGGTGGGGCTGGCCGCGTTCGGATGCTACCGGCTGACGGCGGAGCGGACCCGCATCTTCAGAGCAACCACTCGAGTCCGCCATACTGGACTTTCTCGACCCCGATCAGTTCGACACGGTAGCCGTCGCCGTGAACACTCGTGCTGCCGATCTCGGCCGGTGCCGAGCGGAGCTTCAGTGTGTCGAAGCCGGTGCCGCCCACGACGGTGTCATGTCCGAGGCTCGCGACGATGACGTCGTCGCCGCTGCCGCCGTAAATGGCATCGTCGCCCTGGCCGCCGTTCAGTCGGTCATTCCCAAGGTTGCCATAGAGAATGTCATTGCCCTTATTCCCGTAAACGACGTCGTCTCCGCCGCCGGCAATAATCGTGTCGGCTCCGGCGCCGCCACTGACGGTTCCGCTGCCGTCGCCGGCGTGGATCAGGTTGTTGCCCGAGGAGGCTCCGAAGAGCTGCTGGATGGCTTCGATGTCGTCAGCTTCGAGATGCGCTCCGTCAGAGCTGCGATAGCTGTAGAGCGTCTGGTTCGGGTCGGCGGCCGGGCTGTCGGTGAAACCGAAGCCGTGGCCGATTTCATGCGCGGCGACCCGAGTCAGGTCGAAGGAGCTGATCCGGGTCTCGTCCAGACCGACATAGGACTTCAGTCCGTTACCCGCTTCGTCGGTGACGGTAACGTTCAGCCCGTCCGCATCGTGCAAGGCCCCGAATGCCGTTTTCACTTCGGTCAGGTCGGCGACGATGAAATCCGCGGCGGCCGGATTGACGGTCTCGCTGAACTTGATGTCCGCGACGTTCTCCCAAAGCGCGAAGCCATCATGGATGGCCGCTCTCGAATAGTTGACGTTCGCATTGATGATGAAGGTGATCTCTTTGTCCCAGCCGATCATCGCCCCGCTCCCCGCGAAGCAGGCGTGATCCGGCCGGCAATGGCAGCATGGAGCGTTGCGGCGCTGCAGGAACGGCACGAAATTGTGCTGTCGGGAAGAAATGATCGCTTGTAGGTCATAGGTGTCTCGGCTGCGTTATTGCATGTTCCGAGACGGGTTCTAGTTCCAAATTTCGAAAAAAACGTTAATCGATACAGTTAAAAATATATAAATATAAATGTTAATGAGGAAAAAATTTCGGCTGCTGTCGCCATATTTGGAATTTATTCAGTTAAAGAGAAACGAGATATTTGTTTTTTATTCAATAATTGGATCTGGTAAAAATCAGATGGAAATGGGGGTGTGGCTTTAATAATTCTCTTATAGAGTGTTGGTGTCGATAAGGTTATTCGGGATCAATAATATTGATATAAAAGGAAATTTAGGGATTTTGCGCCTTATGCGCGGCGATGTAATTGAAAATTATAAAATCAATGATCTATTGTAGGAATTCGATTTTCTGAAACTTGAAAAATATTACGCGTGACGAGCAATTTGTTGGGAATATTTAGCCAGATCTATTCGATTTTCGGTATTGGCTGTATAGCTCGAACAGGTCTTTCTGCCTCTGGTTGGAAAACGGCAAGATAGGATTCACCTTCCAGTATTGGCGAACTTTGTTCCGGTCTTCGGTTTGGATCAGGCTCATTGTGGTCACGTAATGGCGACCGAAATAATTGAACGGCTTTCTTTGCTCGAGAAACTGGGTGATCGAGATCGACCCGGTCGGGGTGGCCTCCGGATAGAACGGCGGGATGTTCCGGAGCGAAATGCTGGTCCCGTCAACGGTCGGATCAGGTGCGGTGCTGTAGAATGTCATGACCTTTACGTGGTCAGAACTCGAAAAGTCGAATTCGCGGAAGGACAGCCCTTCCGCGTCAAGCCGCTCACCGGCCGTGTCCAGGTGTCCGAACCGCAGATCGGTCTCGATCCTGTCGATGGTGCTGTGGTCTATCGCGTTCGAATAAGGAGTCGCAAAGACCCGGGGAAGCGAAATATTCGCATCCAGCTCGAATGCACGCACCCAGTCCGTTGGAAGAGCGGCCGCGATCTTGCGCAGCAGCTTTACCGACGGATTCCAGACCGGCTCCATCATCTTGTGGCACTGGCTGGTCGAAATGTCGGCCTGCAGCGCCAGTTTATACGGCGGATATTCGTGCTCGCGAACCCAGAGTCTTGCCATCTCGACCAGCTTGAAGAGCTCCATGTCGAGAGTTCGGACGGACTGGGGCAGCCGAGGGCGCGCAAATTCCGCGTATGGAAAATCTGACAGCTCAAAATTTTCTATCATTGTCTCTTTGAATGTAAATGTCGCAATATAGTATTTATTATTTATAAGTAATTCAGAGAATTCGTTCGTTCAAAGTCCGACCTTATGCGGGGCAAACGTGGTGCTTCGAATAATATGCTTTTTGTGCCCCGGTCCTTCAGTTTGCTTTCACGCTACCATGGCGTGTCGATGCTAGAAAAACATGCCATCGTAAATTCAACGTTATTTCAGCGATTATCCAGCGCGAAGTTAAATCGAATATTTTTATAATATAGAAACGATTTCACGATTTTTCAGAAAATAGAAAAATTGTCCTGAAAAATCAAACATGAGATGCCTTTTATCGAAAGGCGCGCCGACATACTCACGGCGGTCGAATTCGATAGAAACAAATGAATTTCAGATTTCGAATGATATTAGGGGGCACTCATGGCGACAATTGCAGGTGGTATATTTGATACCGGAACCGTGACGGCCGACGAAGGGGCGCAAATCAGCCAGTTCCTCGACTCGCTCGGGATCACCGAAACCGAGATCACCACAGTAACGGCATCCGTCGGCGGGACGACGACGATTTCCGACACGACGCCGACGACCACGGTGTCTCTTTCGGTGGGCCAGACGACAACGATCGCGCTTTCCGGAACGACGGCGAAAACGGTGATTGTGGCAGGCTCCGGCAACGCAAGCGTTGTCGGTGGCGGCGGTTCGGACAACATTCTCGGCGGCGGCGGTTCCGACAGCCTGACCGGTGGGGTCGGCGACGACGTCGTCAATGGCGGTCTCGGCAACGACGTCGTCTTTGGCGGTCTCGGAAACGATACGATCGAGGGCGGCGCGGGCGACGATACGATCGGCTCGGACGAAGGTGACGATCTATTTTATGGCGGCATCGGGAATGACGAGATCGCCGGCGGCGCCGCCAACGACGTCGCGTTCGGGCAACGCGACAACGATATCATCTACGGTAACCAGGCCGACGATATCGCATACGGCAACCAGCAGAACGACGTACTCTATGGCGGCCAGGGAGCCGATACGCTCTATGGCGGCCAGAACGAAGACACCTTGTTCGGCAACAAGGGAAACGACGTGCTGTTCGGCAACCAGGGCGACGATGTTTTCGTCTTCGAGACGGACGGCGGCTCCGACGTGGTCTTCGATTTCACGGCCGGAGCGGACGTCATCCAGGTCCAGTCCAACATCAACGGTCTCTCCGTCACCCAACCAGGGGATCTGCTGACCCGCATTTCCTCGGACTCGAGCGGTAACGCCGTAATCGACCTCGGAGGCGGCAACCAGGTGACCGTTGTCGGCATTACCGCAACGGACATTCAGGCCAATATCGGCCTCTACATCCAGGTTATCTGATTTTCTTTGAGGGGCGTCCGGACGTTTGTCCGGGCGGACTGTGCCGTGGGACAGATTTCAAGCCGGGAGTCCCGGCTTGCGGTTTCCCCGAGGGACAGGAGGCCTGCGTGTCTGAGAATTGCGCCGGATCTCTTTGTCCTGCTGGGGCTCTGCGAGCTGCATCGGGACCTGAAGGACATATCCATCGTTGTTGATGGGCGTGCGGTGAAGAGCCCGCTCATTTCGGTTCCGGTTCGGGAGTCGGACACAAGGCAACTCGTGCTGACACTGTTTTCAGCCGCGTTGGAACCCGAGATGCATCTGAGCTGGTCGATCTCCGGCGAGCTCCTGGCGGACGGGAAGGTCGCCGAGGCGGCCGTTTTCGGACAGGCGGAAGCTCGGGATCTGCTGGGCGCATGCGAGGACCGCGCGGTACGCGTCGATCTCGCGCGGAAATTGATCGAGTTCATCCTGGTTTACATGAAACGGTCGAATGACCCCGAAGCGCTTGCCTTCGCGGAGGCACTGGCGGATGCGCTGGAGCCTGTCGCTCTCCCGGACGCCGGCCATGTTGTCGAACTCGCGCCGGGCTCCATGCTTCTGGTCGTGACCGGCCTTGCGGACATCGGCGGGGTGGAAAGTGTTCAGGTCCTGGGTGAGGGCGGATTCCGGAGGTCGTCGGGGCGGTCCCTGATCCTCTCGGAGCAGCAGACCGGCTTCTGGATGCTGGATATTCCGCGCGACGATCTCTGGCGGGGGAGTCTCCTGCTTTGGTCTGCGGGACAGATGCACCGGATCGAGCCGGGGCACGCCAGGCTCGTTGATACCAGCTATCTCCTCCAGTTGTGCGCGTCGTCCGGCCCGGATGCGGCCAACGCGATCCAGTGGCTGAAGAATGCCGTCGGCCTTCTCGGGAAAGTGAATCGCAAGCTCCCGGGTTTCCTCCGGGAGCTGGATGCTTCCGCGTCCGCGAGCAAGACGCCGGTGGCCGCCTTTCCGGGACCGGTATCGGTCGGTCTCACGGCGGCAGTCAGGACGGCCGAGGGCCATATGACGGTGTTCGGCTGGATCGAGGATCCACACGAACTGATGGACCAGATCTGCTGGATCGGGCCGGGCGGAACATCCATCAGACTTAATGACGTGCTGGTGCCGGTCACGCATCGAGGTGTGCCGAAGCCTGACACAGCGGAGCCCGATCACGACGTCCGCCGGGGCTTCTGCGCTACGATACGCACGCCGGCCGCGTCCGTTGCCCTCGGAAGCGAGGTGTTTCGGATCAGTCTCGTCTCGGGGAACGCGAGGACCCTGGTGGTCGGGCCGGCGACCGGAGACGTGCGAGTCGCGCGGGATCTTCTGCTGTCCTTGCCGGCCGATCCTGAGCAGTCGGACAGTCTGTTCGAGTCCGGCCTCGCGAAGACGGTTTCTGCGCTTCATGGGGCGTTTGTCGGCGGCGACCGGGTGGAGCGGCAGGTCGAGATCGGTGAGACGGTTCCGTCTCCGAGGGTGAGTATCGTCATCCCGCTTTACAAGAATCTCGCGTTCCTGAGGGCGCAATACAGCGCGCTCGCCATGGAGAAAGACAGTGCGCGCGATGAGCTGATCTATGTCGTGGACGATCCGGAGAGCGCCTCCCGCGTCGAAGCGCAACTCCGGGCTATGCACCAGCTATACGGCCTTGCCTGCCGTGTGATTGTTCACCGGGCCAATTTCGGCTATGCGCCGGCTGTCAATTCGGGGGCCGGGCTCGCTCGTGCCGGCCACTTGCTTCTGCTGAATTCGGACGTCGTTCCGACGACCCGGGCCCCGGTCAGAGGGCTTCTCCGCGCGCTCGTCCGCCGTCCGAGCACGGGAGCTGTCGGACCCAAGCTGCTGTTCGCGAACGGGACCATCCAGCATGCCGGACTCGTTTTCGACAGGGATTCCCGCGGGCGCGTTTTCAACCGTTCCCTCTTCAAGGGCTATCCCGCGGATCACCGCGGCGCCAACAGATCGGCCCGTCCGGACGCACTGACCGGCGCCTGCCTTCTGATCCGGCGGGATGCCTGGGAGGCGGTCGGCGGACTGAGCGAGGACTACATCGTCGGAGACTTCGAGGATACCGACCTCTGTCTGAAATTGCGGGCCGCCGGGTGGCTGCTCGGCTACGAGCCGCGTGTCTCGCTCGGGCATTACGAGCGGCAATCGATCGGGGAACACCAGCTGCATCGGACCTCCTGCGCCGGGCAATACAACCGGTGGCTCCATCAGAACCGTTGGTTCAAGGAGCAAATGCCGGCCGCGAGGCAGCTCGCCACCCCTCAATCTCCAAAAGTGACGGTGTCCGCATGAGCGAGCAGCACAAGATATCTCCGTCGGCCACCGGCAATCCGGTCACGTCGGTTCTGCGCAGGTCGACCAGGGCGGTGCTCTTCGCGTTGCTTTTGAGTCTTGTCACCAGCCTGCTGATGTTGGTGCCGCCGCTCTACATGATCAATATTTTCAACAAGGTATTGTTAAGCCACAGCTATTCGACATTGTTCGGCATTTCCGTCGCGGCGATCATCGGCGTTTCGCTCTATGTGGTCTTCGACTTCTTCCGCTCGAAGATCTTTCTCCTGACGGGAACCTGGCTGGGGCAGCAGCTGAACGAGAACCTGCTGGAGGCCGGTCTCGGCCGCTCGCTCCGCGGCAAAGGGAATATCAGCGAGACTCTGCGCGACATCGGCGATCTGCGCCAGTTCGTCAGCGGCCAGAATATTTCCGCCGGGATGGAGGTTCTCTGGTCGCCGATATTCTTCCTCGCACTCTTCATTCTCCATCCGGTCTATTTCACCGTCGCGCTCGCCGGCGCGGCCGTGCTGGTCGTTCTCGCGATCGCCAACGAGATCCTGGTCCGCAAGCCGACCGCCGAGGCCAAGCATTTGGCCCTGGTGGCCTACAACGATCTTGGCGACGCCTTGCGCAATGCCGAGGTGATCGAGGGAATGGGGCTGATGCGCCATGTCCTCCAACGCTGGCGACGCGCGAACGACCAGACCATCCGGACCAGCCAGGTTGCCGAGCAAAGGGCGAGCCAAGTTCGCTCGATCTCACGCGGCATCCAGTTTGTCGGACAGATGAGCATTATCGCGGCGGGTGCCTATCTCGTCGTCCAAGGTGAAGTCATCGCGGCGACGCTCGTCGCGGCGATGATGATTTCCGGCAGGGCGTTGCAGCCGTTCGGCTCGGTCATCTCGAGCTGGCGGGAATGGGTCAATGCTCGTGCGGTGCTGCAGCGCCTCAACGCACTGGTGGCGGAAGATCTGAAGAAGCGGCCGCGGTCGACGATGCCTTTGCCCCGGCCGAGCGGACAGTTGGATGTGGACCGACTGGTCTTCGCCGCGCCGGGTGCGCCGCAGCCGATTATCCGCAATGTCAGTTTCTCGGTTCAGCCCGGTGAGTTCGTTGCCATCATCGGGCCGTCGGCTGCAGGCAAATCCACGCTGGCGAAACTCCTGGTTGGCGTTTGGGCTCCGACCGCCGGCTCCATTCGCCTCGACGGGCACGATGTCTATACCTGGAACCGTGACGATTTCGGTCAGTATGTCGGGTACCTGCCGCAGCAGGTCGAGCTGTTCTCCGGCACGGTGCGGGAAAACATCTCGAGGCTGACCGAGGCTCCGGCACCGAAGGTGATCGAAGCGGCGAAACGTGCCGGCGTGCATGCGATGATCGGACGTTTCCCGCATGGCTACGATACCGATGTCGGAACGTTCGGGGCCAAGCTGACCGGCGGCCAGTCGCAGCGTATCGGCCTTGCACGGGCATTGTTCGGCAATCCGCCGTTTCTGGTGCTCGACGAGCCGGATGCGAGCCTCGATATGGAAGGGCAACAGTCCCTGGTCTCCGCCCTCGAGGACGCGAAGGCGAATGGGAGTACCTCGCTGGTCGTCAGTCACCGGTCGGCGCTCATCAAGCTTGCCGACCGCATCATCGTCATGCGCGAGGGAACGATCGAACGGATCGCCCGACCCGATGATTTGCTGTTCGACGAGCGCGGTTTCATCGGCGTGAAGGGGCAAGGACGTCGCGGCGGCCATCTCGTTGGCATGGGAGGGCGGTCATGACGATCCTGGTTCCGACGAAATCTGCCGGCTCGCCGGCGCTTGGGCCTGGCTCCCAGAGTGAGGGCTATCCCCCGATCGCCTCGAGCATCCGCAGTGTTCTGCTATTTCTCGGCGTCGGATTGGCGGCTTTCGCAGGCTGGGCCTATTTCCTGCCGATGACGGGCGGTGTGGTGGCGAATGGCGAGTTCAGCGTCGAGGCCAACCGGCGTAGCGTGGAAAGCAAGGATGGCGGCACGATCGCAACCCTGCACGTGACCGAAGGATCGGTGGTCGAGCGCGGCGACACGGTCGTGACGTTCGATCCTGTTCAGGCGCAGGCCAATTTCGGTATCGCCGATGCCCGCTATCTTCGCGCTCTGGCAAAGCGGGCGCGGCTCAAGGCGGAGCTCTCGAAGGCGGCAGAGATCGTCTGGCCGGAGGAGATTCGGGAACGGTCCGGCGAGATCTTCGTCGATCAGCTCATGGATATCGAGAAGGACCTGCTTTCGGCACGCCGGCGGTATCTGGAAGGGCGCCGCGAGGTCCTGCAATCGAGCATCGAGGAGCTGCGTCAGCGGCGTGACGGCGTGAACGCCGAGATCGCGAGCCGCATGGAACGCCTCGAACTAACGCGCACGGAGGAAAATGATGTCGCCTCGCTGGTCGCGCGCGGATACGAGCGCCGCCCGCGACTGCTCGCTCTGCGCCGCGACGGCGCGGAACTTCAGGGCGAGATCGACTCCCTGCGCGCATCGCTTCTGAGCATCCAGGAAGCCGAGAATGGGACCCGGCTCGAACTGGCCAATCTCGACTATGAACGGACGATGAGTGTCGCGGGCGAGCTGACCGAGACCGAAGGCGCGCTGAGCGATGCGATCGAACAGAGGATGAGCGCGGCCTCCCTGCTCGAGAACACCGTTCTGCGTGCACCTGCCCGTGGGACAGTCGTCGATCTGCAGTTCTTCGGCACCGGCGGCGTCGCGGGGCCCGGCGAGAGGATTTTCGATCTGCTGCCGGCACACGACGCGCTCTTCGTGCGTGCGAAGGTCCGTCCGACCGATATCGACGCGGTGCACAAGGGGCAGGCCGCCGAGGTCCGCCTGCTGGCGATCAACCAGCGCTACTCCGATCCGCTCCCGGGCACCATCACCCACATCTCGGCCGACCGTCTGACCGATCCGACCAACGGCGCGACCTATTACGAAGTCTTCGTGAAGCTCACCGAGGACGCGCTGGAGCGGGCGAAGAATCTCAAGCTGCAGGCAGGTATGCCGGCCGATGTCGTGTTGACCACGCAGGAGCGGACCTTCGTCGAGTACCTGCTGTCGCCGGTCTCCCGCGCGCTCTTCCTCGGCTTCCGGGAGGAGTAGAGAGAATGAGCAAGCGATCGCGGAAGAGCGGCGGGACGAAGGATACGAACGCTGATTTCGACATCCTTGCCGCCGGTTACGACGGGTTCATCGATGCCGTCGAGGACGGAAGGATCTTCGGCTGGGCGCTGGATCCCGGAGATCCGGACAAGAAGCTGGAAATCGATCTGTTCCACGGTCCGGAGCAGATCGGGCAGGTGACCGCCGATCGGTATCGCGAAGATCTCGTACAGTATGGCGGCGGCTCCGGCCGGCACGCTTTCGTCTTCACGCTGCCGAAAGAGCTCTGGGCGGAAGATGCGGCCGCCTTCTACGCCTGCTTTGCGGGCTCCAACGTGCCGCTTCTGCGCGGCCCGCGTTGTACGAAGCTTCAATCCGTTGCTGGGACGCAGATCGAGACGCTTGTCTCCGGGAACAACCCGGCCGGGGGCGGAGGGCCGGACATGGATGCTCTGCTTGGCCGTATGGAATCCATTGAACGGGCGCTCGTCAGCCTCGTTCACATGGCGCATCCGGCATCGGACTACGAACAGCAGAAAGCCGCCAAGTCCGGCGAGCTGCAGGCCTTGGTCGAGGCGCTTCGGGAGGAGGTCGCCTCGCTCGAGAGTTTCGCCGTCCGGAGCGACGAGCGGCTGAAGAAGGCCGAAACCCGGCTGAACCGGCTCGATGATCCGGGCGCCTTGCGCTGGTTCGAGCGGGTGCATGCGCTCGGCGCCGTCGCGGGTGTCGGTCTGCTCGCCATTTTCGCCGTGCTCTACGTCACATACGGAGGCCATTGACCGATGCGCGTTCTCTCCGTCGTTCACAATCATTCATCCCTGCATCCCGGAGGCACCGAAATGATGGCGGAAGGGTTGCACAGTGCCTATCGGGAGCGCCCCGGAGTGGAGGCAAGACTGCTTGCCGGGGTTGATCCCGGGCTGCGTCCGGGACTCCCGGGAACGGCCATTACCGCGCTTGAAGGCGATCCCTCCATCTTCTTCTTCCGCGCGCCCGGATTCGATCCCGTCGAGCAGTCGCGCTATTCGCTGGAACCGCTTCTGTACGATGTCTCCTGGTTCCTTCGCGATTTCCGGCCGAACATCGTCCACATTCACCACTTCAACCAGTTCGGTCTTGAGTTTCTAAAGCTTGTTCGCAAGGAGCTTCCGCGGGCCAGGATCTATGTGACTCTCCACGACTACTACCTGATCTGCGGGCGCGACGGTCTGCTGTTCAATTCGGATGGGGAACGCTGCTCCGAGCCGACCCCGGACCGCTGCTTCAATTGTTTCCCCGAGCGCTCGCCCGCGAGTTTCGCGGCGCGCAAAGAGTTCGTCCTGAAGCATTTGGGTCTTGCGGATTTGCTGATTGCCCCGAGCGCGTTTCTCCGCGAGCGCTTCGTTGCCTGGGGGCTTGCAGGCAACAAGATCGCCGTGATCCGGAATGGCTGGTCGCCCGACGTTGGAGAGCAGCAGACGCTGCTGCCAGACCCCCGCAGTTTCGCGCTCTTCGGAAATCTCCGCGAGACCAAGGGCACGCTGGTTGCGATCCGCGCGTTTCTCGAAGCCGCAGACGCAAGCGAGCAGAAACCGGTTCTCAACATATACGGCTCGGCGCTCTATCAGCGCGAGGAATTCAAAGAAGAACTCGCCTCCCTGGTCGACGGGGCCGGAGACCTTGTCCGGATGCACGGCCGCTATGACCGGGACGATCTGGCCCCCGCTCTGCGGCGCGCGGCCTGGGTGCTGGTGCCGTCGATCTGGTGGGAGAACGCGCCTTTGGTCATCAACGAGGCCTTCAGTTTCAAACGCCCGGTCTTGTGCAGCGACATCGGAGGCATGGCGGAGGCTGTGCGCGACCGCGTCGACGGGATGCATGTGCGGGCGGGAGACGTGGCGGCCTGGCGCGAGGTTATCGAGCATGTGTCCGGCAACGAGATCCTTTGGCGAAAACTGAGCGCCGCCATTGCCCCGGTCCGGACTCTCGACGAGGCCGCCTCCGATTATCTGGCGCTTTTCGAGCGGCGGAGGGCGGCGTGATGCTGGATCATGCGACGAGGGACAGGGCCGAACTCGCGATAGACTGTTACTTGTCCGCACGGGAAGAAACGCTTCCGGATGATGCCAATGCAAAGATCGGCGACGGCGATTATGCCGCTATCGGCGCGGAGTTCCTGCGCCTCATGGTCGATCTCGGCGGCCTCGATCCGGACGCGAGCGTGCTCGATATCGGCTGCGGGCTCGGGCGGCTCGCGCAGCCGCTGAAATACTATCTCGGACCAGATGCCAGCTATTTCGGCTTCGACGTGGTGCGCGAGAATGTCGAGTGGTGCCTGCAGAACATCCGCGACGAGCGGGAGCGGTTCGGATTCTTCCATGTCGACGTCCGACACCCGCTCTACAATCCGGGTGGAAGGATCGGCGCCGAGGACCTCACGCTGCCGATCGCCGACGAGACTTTCGATTTCGTCCTCATGGTTTCTGTCTTCACGCATCTGTCCGCAGCGGTCACGGAACGATACCTCGCCGAGGTCAGCCGGATCCTGGTGCCGGGTGGACGGCTGTTCGCGAGCTTCTTCGTGATCGACGAGCGGACCCGGCCGCTGGCGGGTGTGAACCATCGCTATCCGTTCGATCTCGGCGCGCCTGGGCCAGTCTATACGCCACCTCAAGATACCGGCTTCGCGGCCGCGGCGGTCGAGGAAGACTGGCTGCTCGACTGCGCGCTCCGACGTTCCGGATATGCGCTCGTCAATCGCGCCGAGGGGCACTGGCCCTACGCCAATCCCGCGCCGGGTACGCCCTTCCAGGACATTCTGGTGTTCGAGAAATGAGCGCGGCGAGTTCGCATGACCGCCGGGTGGGCGGAGCGGCAAGGCCAGTCGTGCTGGTCACGGGAGGGGCCGGTTTCATCGGCAGCCACACCTGCAAGGCGTTGTCGCGCGCCGGTTACCTGCCCGTGACCTATGACGATCTCAGCAACGGGATTGCAGCAGCGGTGCGGTGGGGCCCGCTCGAGATCGGAGATATCCGGGACGAGGCTCGGCTCAATTCGGTAATGGCGACCTACCGGCCCGAGGCCGTGCTGCATTTCGCCGGCCTGATCGAGGCCGGAACCTCCGTCCGCGAGCCGCTCGATTACTACGATGTCAATGTCTCCGGTTCGCAGACGCTGCTGCGCTGTATGCGCAGGGCCGGGATCGGCAGGATCGTCTTCTCCTCGACGGCGGCGGTCTATGGCGAGCCGGAAATCGTGCCGATCCCGGAAACCCATCCGCGCCGGCCGATCAATCCCTACGGGCGCAGCAAGAACATGGTGGAGGACATACTCGCCGATGCGGCAGCGGCATACGGGCTGCGCTACTGCGCGCTGCGCTATTTCAACGCCGCGGGGGCGGATCCGGAAGGCGAACTCCGGGAGAATCACGATCCCGAGACGCATCTGATCCCGCTCGCCATCCAGGCCGCGCTCGGCCTGCGCGACGAACTCGTGATCTTCGGCACCGACTACGACACGCCCGACGGGACCTGCGTCAGGGACTACGTGCATGTCAGCGACCTGGCCGAGGGACATGTGCTGGCGGTGCGGCGGCTGCTTGATGGAGGGGAGAGCGGCGAGATCAATCTCGGATCTGGAATCGGACGATCTGTCAAACAAGTGATCAAGTCGATCGAGCGTTTAACTGGCAGGAAATTGAAGGCCCGGAGCAGCGTGAGGAGAGAAGGAGATCCAGCAGTCCTGCTCGCCGGTCTAAGTCGCGCCACGAGCCTATTGGGTTGGAGGCCCAGATTGTCGGAGTTGGAATTGATTATCGAACAGACATTGCCTCGGCACGAAGCGGGAGAACTTGCGCGGAGTTACGGCCAAAGGGCAGGGCTGCCGGCGCGGTCGGCGGACCGCGGGGATGAGCGAAGGCCGAATTAAAAGATTGGCTGAAGTCAAATCCGGACCGTCGTCTTCTCCGGAACTTTGGCCCTCATTTTCGATGGGCGTCGCTCGGTAGAAACATCGAACGAGCAAACATGTTGGGAGTTGGGAATGTGGCTTTAGATCTTACGGTAGAGTTCGGCCATCTAGACAGTTTCGATGGAAATACCATCGCGGGATGGGCCTATGACGGAACCTCTGTCTGCAATTCTGTCGATATCATTCTTGGAGACCAGCATATTGGCATTGCTGCAGCTGACCAATACCGCGATGACTTGAAGGGCGCGGGGGTAGGCGACGGGTGTCACGCGTTCTTCTTTACCATTCCTCCAACTCTGTTTACCGGGCGTCCTCAAAAGCTTTCCGTCAGGTTGGCTGGGACTGACAAGGAGTTGCCCGGATCGCCAATTAACATCGTCGGCGAGCCTTACAACGCTCCTCCCGTTGAGCTCGATGAAGGGCTTATACTCAATCCAACGATCCGCAGTCCGCTCGCCATCACCGGCGTGATTGAGAATGGGGGACAGATCATTGCTCCCGGAATCTGGGTCGAAGCCGGCAAGAGTGCTCTTGGAATAAGCAACTTTAGCTGCGAGTCTATCGAAGGGTTCAAATTCTCTGCGCTTGGCAGCATCTTGCCTGGAGTCCGCCTGCGGTGTCCTCTTCGTGACGCCCATTTAAGGCTGTTCTTTGAGATGAAGGCGCCGCGGTCTTTCCTCGTGAGCCCTCTGTCAGTTTGTTTTGCTGTTGCAAAAAAATCTGTGGGGCAAGAGTTCGTTGGCAAGATCGCGCTGGGATATCGGGAGAATAGCCAGTTCAAGCGCGTCTGGAGCCAACGGATAGGCCGCTTGGCCGCGCAAATTCAAGAGTTCAATATTCCCGTACCGGCGGAGGTGCTCAACGAGGTTTCCGCTCGCGCCGCGTCCGGCGGCAAAGCGCCGGTGCTGATTTTTGATCTCATCGGAGCCGCAGACCTGACAATCTCCCCGCCCAGCATGTTCATGGGACGGGACTGGAAAGCGAATACTGAAGGACCACTTCGCGACTTCGAAGATCCGGCGGTGCGCGATCAATGGAAAGAAGTTAGCGGACAGCCGGAAGGCTCCATTGAAATCGAAAGCCCCGCTGATCAATGGGCAATCTACGATCAGATTGATGTTCCGGAAATAATCGTTCCGGTCTTCAATTCGCCCCATGCTGTAGAGATGTGTCTGAAATCATTGGAGCGGCACTCGAACATCCCGCATCTCATTACCCTTGTAGATGACGGGTCCTTTTCGGACACTTCGGAAGTTCTCTATCGATTTGCGGCCGATAAACCCTGGTGCCGCGTTATGCGCAACGCGCAAAACGAAGGCTACACACGCGCCGTCAACAAGGCGATCAAGTCTGCAGTTGGGAAGACCCTCATCATCCTGAACTCGGATACCCTGGTTACGCCGGGATGGTTGACCGGGCTGATCGAGTGTTTGAACGTCTGCGACGACACCGGAATGGCTGGGCCGCTATCGAATGCAGCCAGCTGGCAGTCGATCCCCAAGGTGAAGGACGAAAACGGGTGGTGCGTCAACAAGTTGGCGCGCGGCGAGACCCCCGAGAGCATGGCGGAAACGCTACGCCAGGCTTCCATGAAAAAGTTTCCGGAAGTGCCTGTGCTCAACGGGTTCTGTCTCGCGATCAGGAGGGACGTGATCGATGCGATCGGGTTGTTCGACGAAATCACCTTTCCGCAGGGATACGGGGAAGAAAATGACTTCTGTATGCGAGCGGTCGATAGCGGCTTCAAGCTGCGTGTCGCCGACCATGTCTATGTATACCACCACAAATCCGCAAGTTTTGGCGCCGAAAGGCGCAAGGATTTGTCGACCAGAGCCAACAAGATACTGATTGGACGCTATGGCGAAGCGCGGATGAAGTTCCTGGAGACCGCCATGCTGCAAGTTCCGGGACTTCAGCAGATCCGAGAATACATCGAACCCATGAAAAAGCAGTCTGTCGCGTGAGGCAAAGATGATCGGAAATGTTTGCTACTTACTGCCGGCTGGAGGTTATTCCGGTGGTGCCAATTCTGTCGTTCAGGAGGTTTCCGGGCTGCAGAAGATGGGTATCAACGCGAAGATCGCGGTCGATGACAAGAATTACGAAACATTCACGAATGCCTATGCGTCGCTGCCCGATATCGCTTCCGGTGTTCGGTCATACGGAACGCGCGAAGCGATGAAAAAGATTTTGGCTGACTCTGACATCGCCGTCGTGACGGTGGCGACATCAGTGCCGGATATCATTTCCGCTTGGAATGATGTGCCCGAGAGGAAGAGGCCGAAACTTTTTTACTACATTCAGGACTACGAGCCATTGTTCTTCGAAAAGGGAAGCCCGGACTGGCTGGCGGCGGCACAGTCTTACGAGCACAACCTCATTATGAAAGCTTTTGCCAAGACCGACTGGATCTGTGAAACCGTCGAGCGTTGTCACGGGATGCGCGTGTCGCGCGTCAAGGCAAGCATCGATCACGGTACTTTCTTCCCGCTGTTGACCAAGCCTAAGGGTGGAAAGCTAAAGATCGCAGCAATGATACGCCCGAGCACGCCGCGCCGCGCGCCGCGTCGCACATGCAGGGTCGTGAACAAGATCGTGGCTGAATACGGCGAAGGTGTCGGCGTGACGACTTTCGGATGCAATCGCGAGCAGTTGCGTGATTATGGCCTCAACTTGGCTGCTTCAGTCCAGCATCTGGACCGCCTGACCCGCGAACAGGTTGCGCAGGTTCTGCGACAAACCGACATTTTTCTGGATCTTTCAGACTATCAGGCCTTTGGACGTACCGGTCTGGAAGCTATGGCCTGCGGGGCGACCCCAGTGCTGCCTATGTTTGGTGGAGCCAGTGAGTATGTCCGGCACCGGGAAAACGGCTTTTTGGTTGATGTCCGTGACGAAGAAGAAGTCTTTCGAGTGGTCCGAGAGTTCGCGAAATCCCCATCGACGACACGGCGGAAAATGTGCATTCAAGCGATCTCCACAGCGTCTGAATACACGACCCGGTCGGCATGCGCTTCCATAATCGACGTTCTGACCTGCGAGTGAAATGATATGCGGGTATTTGTTGATGATGGAAACAGGCACCTGAAAGCCTCAGGTTACGGGGCTCTTTCCAGAGCTATCCTGCTTTCATTGAAGCGCCACACCAACTTAGAACTCCAGGTGAAATCAAGGAAAGCGCGATGGGATGAAGGAATTTCCAATAAAGACGAATTGATGGGCGTGCCAGAGTCTGACTCTCCTCTGCAGTGCGATGTGGCCCTCCGCGTTGGCACTCCGGAAGGAAGTAATAATTTAGGAATTCCAACCGTCGTATATACACAAAACGCTTTAGGAGATTTAAAGCCGGAGTGGATCGAAAGCCTTAGGAGCGCAGATTCTATTATTGTTCCCGGAGCGTTCGACGAAAAAATATTTAAGAGATATTTTAATAATGTTTATATTTGTCATCAATACGTAGATCCTAATGTATTCAAGCCTTACCTAAAATATAGAAATGAAGGTAAAGACGATTTTACATTTTTATTTGTCGGATCTTATTCATATAGGAAGGGAGTCGATCTTCTTTTTCCGGCGTTCAAGGGGGCGTTTTCAGCAGGGGAGAAGGTACACCTCCGTCTTCATTGCTTCAGCGGATTAGAAAAAGATGGGGTTAGTCATTTATTATCAGAGAGCAGGCAGCTTCCTTCAAATATCGAGGTCAGCGCTTTCAGCGGAACGACCTCACCACCCTGGATGTGCCGCATGTACAATCGAGCGGATTGCGTCGTTTCGCTGTCTCGCGGGGAAGGATGGTGCATGCCGCTTCATGAGGGTTTGCTTTGTGGAAAGCCAGTGGTCGCGCCTGCCTCGACTGCAATGGCGGAAAGCTTGCCGAGAACCGGAGTCTACCGCGTCCAAGCGACTGAGACGGAAGTGGCCGGAATCCAAAGTGAGTTCGGTTACAACATGAAAAATCATTATGGTTTTGCGGGAAATACGTTCTGGGAGCCAGATGTGCATGATGCGGCCCGGGCGTTGAGGGGAGTTTTCGATGATTATAGTAAAAAATCAAAACCATGTCATAAGGGGAGAGACTATATAGTAAAAAAATATACTTTGAGTTCTATGGCGGATAAGATATATGATGTTTTACAAAGAGTTTTGAATAATTAATTTTTGAAATTTCATTCACTGAATTTTTTGATTGTAATGAAAGGCGCTGAAGATCTATTATGCGGGTTGCGGTCGTTTGAGCGTTCTCGTCGCTTGATCCGTGTTCGCTTTCTTGAGTATTCCACGCGAATGGTGCGTGCCGCGTGCACTTCCCGCCCTGTCCCTCCGCTTGCCCTCACTCTTCCCGGCGGCAACAATCGCCCTTCCGGACATCTGTCTCTGAAAGGGCTGCCATGACTGTCACCGTCGGATTTGTCGGCCTCGGCCTGATGGGGCTCGGTTTCGTGGAGCGTCTGATCGCCAACGGCCATCCGGTTGTCGGCACCGATGTGAGGCCGGAGGCGAGGGCGGCCGCCGAAAGTCTCGGCGCCCGCACCGTAGGCTCAGCGTCCGAGGTCGCTGCGGAGGCCGATCACGTGCTGATCTGCGTCACCACGCCCGCCGCTGTGGACGCTGTCATCCGCGGCAAGGACGGGATCCTGTCGGCACCGGGCCGCGACGGTTTGGTCGTGGTGGATCATTCGACAACGGACATTCCTTTGACGCGGGAGCTCGACGAGGCTCTCGCCAGGTCGGGCGTCGGCTTCGTCGACGCGCCGGTCTCCGGCGGACCGCAGGCGGCACGGGACGGAACGCTCGCGATCATGGCCGGCGGGCGCGAGCAGGATTTCGCCAGCGTCGCCCCGATCCTAGGCGGACTCGGCCGGGCGACGCTGATGGGCGGGATCGGCGCCGGACAGGCGACCAAGCTGGTCAACCAGTCCCTGGTGCTGACCAATTATTGCGTGATCGCCGAATCCTTCCGCCTCGCGGAGGCCTTCGGCGTGGATGCGAGCAAAATCCCGGAGGCGCTGGAAACCGGCCACGCCGGCTCGAACCTGCTGAAGACGCTGATGCCGCGGCTGGCTGCCGAGGACTTCGCGCCGACCGGTTACGCGCGGCAGATCCTCAAGGATCTGGAGATGCTGCACAGCGCGACCAAGGACCTGCCGCTCGCCATGCCGATGGCGGGGCAGGCGCTGACACTCTTCCGTCTCCATGTCGCCCAAGGCCATGCCGAGGAGGACGGCTGCTCGATCGTGAAGATGTATCCGAAGGCCTGAGTGTAGGTGTACGTCACCCGACTTGCGCTCAGGGGCGGTCAATCGGACATGCGCAGATCCGGTTATTCGGCGAGTTGGCTTGGCGTTCGGTCAGGGAGTTGGCTGTGCGGGCAGGTGAGGGCGAACCGTGCTCCGGTGTGGGGATCCTTGATAACTGGGAAAATACAGGGAAACTCGATACAAGCTGCCGGAATCGCCCTGCCGACTAGCGCTGAAAATTCGCTTTTCTTTTTTCGACAAATGCTGACAGACCTTCGGCCGCTTCGTCGCCAAACCGGGCAAGATTGATCGCACGTGCTTCGATGGCAAGCTGGGCCGGCAGATCACTTGAACCGGCGATGCAAATAAGCTCCTTGATTTTCCTCATTGCGTTCGGCGGTCCTGCCGCTATCTCGCTCGCCAGCTCAAGGGAGGCATCTATTGCTCCTCCTGCCGGATAACAGCTGTTGATCAAACCTGCAGCATAGAGGCGAAGGGCCGCCACCGGCCTCCCCAGCATGCAGATTTCGTTGACGAGTTGGCGCGGAAGAGCGCGCGTGAGGAAATGCGTTGCGCCACCATCCGGGCTCAGGCCAACCCGCACATAGGCGGCGGTGAAGCGGGCGTCTTCGCTAGCGACAATCATGTCGCAAGCCAAGCAAAGCGAAAATCCCGCTCCTGCCGCTCCGCCCTCGACGGCCGCGATGATGGGTTTGGAACTCTGAGCAATAGAAAGGATGAGGGCGTTCAGCTTGTCGGTGTTGCCGGTCGCTGCGGCCAGGGTGGAGGCTCCGCTGGCCTTCAGTGCATTCACGTTGCCGCCAGACGAAAAATAACCATTCGCCCCGGTCAGGATGATCGCGCCGATCTCGGGGTCCTGTTCGGCATTCACGATGTGGGCCTGCAGGACGGGATAGACATCGGGGCCGATGGCATTTCGGGTCTCGGCGCCGTCAAGGGTCAGAAGCAGGATGTTGCCCCGCCGTTCGTTCACCACCCTGGTCGATGAGTTGTTCACGCCGCTTCCTTTCGTTGAAAACAAAGTACCCGCTTCAGAAACACCTGCGTGCCCGCCAGTCCGCAATGAGAGCGGGCTTCTCGTTTCCCTCGATCTCCACCCGCACCGCGAAGACGGTCTCGATGACGGCCGGCTTCACCTCGGTCAGGCCGGAAAGTGTGAACCGCCCCCTCAGACGGCTGTCGACCGGCACCGGAGAGATGAACCGCACCTTGTCGAGCCCGTAGTTCACGTTCGTCCGGACACCCTCCATCCGCGGGAGCTTCTGCATCATCTCCGCGATCATGGAGAGGGTGAGAAAACCGTGCGCAATCGTCTTGCCGAACGGCCCGTGACGGGCACGCTCGGGATCGGTGTGGATATACTGATGGTCGCCGGTGCAGGCGGCGAACTGGTCAATCCGCTCCTGCGTAACGGTGATCCAGTGCGAGAGACCGATCTCCTGCCCGACGAGTGCCTCGTAGTCAGCGCGCGAGATGTATTTCGGCGAGACGTCAGGCATCGATGAAGAGGTCCAGTGCAAGGTCCCCGCCCGCGGGATCGTGCCGGTAGATGTCGAACTCCGTCACCCCGCAGGACCTGAGATAGGTTTCGTCCACAAGGCTTTGACCCGTCAACTCGGTGGGGGGCGTGGAGAGGATCCGGCAGGCGGCGTCCGCGACGATCTGCGGGGTGCGCGAGCGGGCAAGGTAGTCGGCGCCGACTTCGAATTCCACGGCGGCGGTCGCAATTGTGGTGCGCGGCCACAAGGTGTTGACGGCGATCCGGCGCCCCCTGAACTCCTCGGCCATGCCGAGCGACAGCAGCGTCATGCCGTATTTTGTCACGGTATACGGGGCATAGCGACCTAGCCAGTCGGGAGACAGATTCAGCGGCGGGGCCAGGCTCAGGACATGGGGGGTGTCCGATCTCTCGAGCAGGGGAAGCGCCGCCTTGGTGCAGGCGAGAACCGCCCGGGTATTGATCATGTGGATCAGATCGAAGCGCTTCATCTCGAGGTCGGCCGCGCCTTCTAACCGGATAGCCCCAGCGTTGTTAACGAGCGCGTCCAACCGGCCGAATTCGTTATCCACCGCGCGCATCATGGCATCGATGGACTGATCGTCACGCACGTCCAGCCGTAGGGGAAGCGCCTTGCCCCCGCGCTGACGAACCTCTTCCGCCACACTGTGGATCGTGCCGGGCAGCTTGGCGTGAGCGGTGTCCGACTTCGCGGCGATGACCACGGCCGCGCCTTGTTCCGCCGCCGTCAGCGCGATTTGACGCCCGATCCCCCGGCTTGCGCCCGTAATCAGCACGACCCTGTCGTTCAGCGGTTTCGTCATGGCACTTCCTTCCAATCACTTCCCGCGCACCTTATGTCGGACTAATATATTGCATCAATAGAGAAATAATTTGAATTATAAGAATGATAAGATAGAACGATTTGAGTTTTAGGGAGTCGAAGAATGACGAAAACCCGGGGAATGGGGCCGCTCGCCGGTCTTCGCGTGCTGGACATAGCCACCATCATCGCGGGTCCGATGGCCGCCACGATGATGGCCGATTTCGGTGCGGAGGTAGTGAAGCTGGAACTTCCGGGTGTCGGCGACGGACTGCGCGGGTTCCCTCCTCTCAAGGAAGGCAAGTCGCTGTGGTGGAAGGTCACGAACCGCGGCAAATATTTCGGAACGCTCGACCTGCGCCGGGAGGAAGGCAAGGAGCTGTTCCTGCGGCTCGTCGCGCAGAACGACGTGCTGGTCGAGAATTTTCGTCCGGGCACGCTGGATCGTTGGGGGCTGGACGTCGATACGCTCTGGAAGGCGAACCCGAAGCTCGTGATCCTGCGTCTCAGCGGTTTCGGACAGGACGGGCCCTACCGCGAGATGTCGGGACTGGCACGCATCTTCGAGGCCATGGGCGGCCTGACCGCAATCTCCGGCGACGCCGACAGGCCGCCGATGCACACCGGTTATCCAATCGGCGATCCGATCGGAGGGCTCTTCGGAGCCTTCGCGATCATGGCCGCGCTCTGGCGCGTGGCGCAGGGCGACCAGCAGGGCGAGGAGATCGACCTCTCCCTGACCGAAGCGTTGCTCCGCATCATTGAGGTGCTGGCCATCGAATACGACCAGCTCGGCGCGGTCCGCGAACGCGCCGGCAACCGGAATGCGTATTCGGCACCGTCAGACGTCTATCTCACCTCCGACAAGCGTTACGTGACAGTAGCCGGCAGCACCGCGCGCACCTTCGCAAACAACGCGCGCGCGATCGGACGCCCGGACCTGATCGATGACCCGCGATTCTGCGACAACAGCGCGCGCGTGGCCAATGTGGAGGAACTGGATCGCGTTTTTGGCGGCTGGATTGCCTCCCACACCCAGGAGGAAGCTGTCGCCGCGTTCCGCGCAACGGGGGGAACACTCGCGCCGATCTATTCCATCGACCAGATCTTTGCCGATCCGCAGTTCATTGCGCGCGACGCGATCGCACAGGTTGAGGACGAAGATTTCGGAAAAGTACGAATGCAGGGCCTCGTGCCCCGGTTCCGCAGGAATCCGGGCCGGATTCGCTGGGCCGCCAAGGGCATCGCGGCGGACAACGATTATGTTTATAAAGACCTTCTGGGTCTCGATGATACGGAGATTGAGCAGTTGGTGGCAAAAGGGATCATATGAGAGCGGCGACAGGGCCGGAGGTGCCGGCGGGCGAACAGGCAACGGATCTGGTCACCGAACTCGATACTTCCATTTCTTCGACGCTGATGCGCGGGATCGAGATCCTCCAGTGTTTCTCCGCGGACGAGCAGGAGCTGTCCAATGCGGAGATCGCGCGTCGTATGGGGTTGAAGCGGCCGACCGTTTCACGCCTGTGCAAGACGCTTCTCCATCTCGGCTACCTGCGCAAGACGCAGACGGGGGCGTTCCGCCTCGCGCCGCGACTGCTCTCCCTGAACTATCCCGTTCTGGCGACAATGCCGTGGCGCCATAATGTCAGTGCCCTGATGCGCGAAATGGCCGAGATGTGCTCGGGCAACGCCTCGATCGGTGTGATGTCGGGAGACTCCTTCATCCACGTTCAGACGGCGGGTCTTCCGCCCAGCTGGCCGCACGTTCCCGACATCGGCCAGTCCGGGCCGCTGCATCATTCCGCGCTCGGCTGGTCCATGCTCTCGATGCTGCCGCCCACGGACTATGATGCCAAGATCGCGGAGATCCGAGCGATCCACGGGCAGGATCTGGAGGACTCCCTTCCGGTGATGGAGGCCGCCGTGGCACGTTGCCGGACCGACGGCTTCTGCGTGTCATACGGGGATTGGCGACCGGAACTGGTCGCTGCCGGTGCGCCAATCGGCCGAACCGAAGACGGCCTCTTTGTTGCCATAGCTTGCGCCGTGCCGCGCTATCGCGCGGTGGCCGAATATTTCGAAACGGATTTTGGCCCCCGGCTGGCCGAGGCCGCTGCGTCCATGCGCCTGTCAGGTGTCTTTCGACTGCCTCCTCCTCACGCCTGAAATCCAACGACAGTCAAAAACTGCGCGCGACGGCTCCGCCCGCAGGGTTCCTGTTGTCTGAATTGATAGTTCAATTATATTGAACAATATGTAATTTCAGACCAATAAATAGAAAAATATTTGATGATAGGTCATTCCCGTGCAAGGCTAGCGATAAAGTCAGCGACCTAAAGCGCTGGGAACAAAGGGAGGATACGATGCAAAAGTTCATCTATGTGGCTGCGATGTGCTTGGTTTCGTTCGGGGTCAACGCCGCCGATTTCGAACTGCCAAAACAGCTCGCCTGGACCGCCTATGGGACCGGATCCGCAGGGTACAACGAGGCCGTGGCCATCGGTGCGGCCCTCCAAGATAAGGCCGGGATCAACTTGCGGATTCTGCCTGCGGGCAACGACATCGCACGGATGGAACCGCTGCGGCAGGGCAAGGTCCCGTTCTCACTGAGCGGTATCGGGGTCTATCTTGCGCAGGAAGGCGTGTTGGACTTCGGGCGAGAGACCTGGGGGCCACAAAAGATCCGTCTGCTCGGCACCAATTCTGGCGGCGGTGTGGCCATGTCGGTCGGTGTCGCGCGCGAGGCTTGCGACGAGGTCGGCAAGCCGGACTGCAAGGGCTTCACCTATGCCGATATAAAGGGGCTCCGCGTCGCCTCCATTAAAGGCGCGCCCGCGCTCAACACGAACACCTCCGCGTGGCTGGCCTATGGCGGGCTAACGTGGAGCGACGTCGAGACGGTCGAATTCGGAAGTTTTGGCGCTGCATGGAAAGGCATAGTCGACGGCACCGTCGACGTTGCCTTCTCGTCCACCAACTCCGGCCGGACCTATGAAGCGGCGTCAAGCCCGCGCGGTCTTTACTGGCCCCCGTTCGATCCGTCCGACGAAGCTGCCTTTAAGCGGCTGACCGACGTCGCTCCTTACTACATCAAGTCACGCGGGACGGTTGGCGCGAACATTGACGGCACTGATGGCCGGGACATGGCTGCCTTCCCTTATCCGATCCTCATCGCACTCGACACCACCGACGAGGACCTCGCCTACAATATGACCAAGGCGATGTTCGATCTTCTGCCCGTCTATTCCGGCAAGGCCCCCGGCATCGAGGGCTGGGCGATAGAGTTTCAACAACTTGAATGGGTGATCCCTTACCACGCTGGCGCAATCCGCTACTACAAGGAGGCCGGGGTCTGGACCGAGGAGGCAAAGAAGCACAACGACAGGCTCATCGCCCGTCAGAATGCGCTGGCCGCCGCATGGGGCGAGCTCAAGGCCGCAGCACCTGACGATTGGGATGTGGCATGGGCGGAAAAGCGGCGAGAGGCTCTGAAGGCCGGTGGTTTTGAGGTCGCCTTCTGAGTTGGCCGGGCGGGTGAAGAGCCCGCCCGAACGTCCTCCGGCATGTAAGGCATGGCGCTAAGATGAACGATGACGTGGTCAACGATCGTGTGACAAGGGCTCTCGAAGACGAGATCGTAAGCGAGACATTGACGTTTTCAGGTGTGGCCCGGTGGTACATCGGGATCGCCTCTACGGTCGCGATCCTGCTTGCGATCAAGCAGCTCTTCAACCTGCGGATCGGCGGTGCCGCGATGCTTGAAGGGACGTATCTCTATCTTCTCGCGGGCATCTTTCTTTCGGTTACCTTCCTCGCGTTCCGGATCACAGGCCGGCGCTCGGCCGATGTCCCCTGGTACGATTGGCTCCTTGTCGTCCCGACGCTGCTCATCGGCGGATATTTCGCCTACACCTCCGATCAGAGCCTTCGGAACGGATGGGAATATGCAGCACCGGAGACCGCGAAATGGATGTCCATCGCGCTCTACCTGCTGATCCTCGAGGGGACGCGCCGGGCGGGCGGGCTAATCCTGTTCGCCGTGGTTCTGATCTTCTCACTCTACCCGACCTTCGCCAGCAGTGTCCCCGATCCGTTGAGCGGCTTCACCCAGCCCTTCACCGACGTGGTGCCGTACTTCATGATTTCCCCGGAGGCGTCCTTCGGCATTCCGATGCAGGCATTCGGGACGCTTGTCATCGGATTCATCCTCTTCGGCGCGGTCCTTCAGTTCACCGGCGGCGGGCGCTTTTTCAACGATCTTGCGATGGCGTTGGTCGGGCAATACCGCGGCGGGGCGGGCAAGGTGTCGATCTTCGCATCGGGTTTCATGGGATCCATGTCCGGATCGGTGATCTCCAACGTGCTCACGACCGGTGCCGTTTCCATCCCGGCGATGAAATCCAGCGGCTTCTCCGCGAGAATCGCCGCCGCGATCGAGGCCTGCGCCTCCACGGGCGGCGTGCTCATGCCGCCGATCATGGGCGCCACCGCTTTCGTGATGTCGTCGTGGCTGGGGCGCCCTTACGTCGAGATCATGCTGGCCGCAGCAATTCCATCCGCACTCTTTTATTTCGGCCTGTTCGTTCAGATCGACGCCTATTCCGCCCGGCGCGGCCTCTCCGGCCTGTCGAGAGCGGAGCTGCCTAAAATCCGCGACACCCTGCGGCAGGGCTGGCCTTACATCCTCGTTTTCGCACTACTCATCGTTCTCATGACCGCCTACAGATGGGAGACGACCGCTCCCTTCTACTCCGTCGCCCTGCTGCTGGTTTTCAATCAGTTCAGCCGGCGCGACAGATTCACGTGGCGCGACTTCGTCGACATGATCGTCTCGGTGGGCCGGACTCTGTCCGAGATCGTGTCGATCCTGCTGGGCATCGGCATGATCGTCGGCGCGTTCCAGGCGACCGGCCTGACCGGACCGCTGGCGAACGAACTGGTGCATGCTGCGGGCAATTCCACGGCGATGCTGCTCCTCATGGGCGCCCTGACCTCCTTCATTTTCGGAATGGGGATGACGGTAACCGCCTGCTATATTTTCCTCGCAGTGGTGCTTGCTCCCGCGCTGGTACAGGCTGGCCTCAACGAACTCGCCGTCCACCTCTTCATTCTCTATTGGGGGATGGTCAGTTTCATCACACCGCCGGTCGCTCTCGGTGCGTTTTCCGCCGCAACATTGGCCGGGGCGAATCCGATGGCTGCGGCCTGGCAGGCGACGCAGCTTGGCGTGGTGATATACGTCATTCCGTTCTTCTTCGTCCTTAATCCGGCGCTGATCGGACAGGCGCCGATGCCCGAGGTCGTCACCAGTGTCCTCAGTGCGTTCCTCGGCGTCTGGCTCCTGGCGGCCGGGATGCAGGGCTATCTCGCTTTCGTAGGCAGCCTCGGTCGCGGCACCGTCTCCATCGCGATGCGGACTTTGCTCTCGCTGTCGGGCCTGCTGGTCGCCGCGCCCTTCGGTGGGCTGATGAATCTCGGGCCGGTAGAAATGTCACTCGCCGGTGCTGCCCTCGCCCTCATTCCCGCCACCTTCGCATGGCGACGCAGGCATCTGGTCGAGCCTGGCAAGAGAACAGCCGCCTGACGACGGACACCTGCTTGGACGGGGCTGTCACACGAAGCACGATCGCATTGAGAACGACGCTATGATCGGCAGATGAAGCTCCACCGTACCGCGCGGCCTTGGCTCAATGGAAAACCGTTGCCAGTGTCGCATGATCCTCAACCAGGTTCCCGGTGCATGCCGCTCATCGCCTGAAGGTGTGACAGCGCCCTCTGGGCCCACAAGAGACATAAATGTCAGGAGAAGAATGGCTGGGGGACCTGGATTCGAACCAGGACTGACGGAGTCAGAGTCCGCTGTTCTACCGTTAAACTATCCCCCAACGGGATCGGCGCTACGGATGCGCTCGCGGCAGGGGCCGGAAACTAGCCATCTTGCCGGTCGATGGCAAGTGTGAATTTCGAAGGACCGGCTGCCCGTTTCCGCCTGCCGGGATCGTCGGCGCGGAGCGCTCGACGGAACCATTCGCCGTCCTTAAAGTTTGGAGACTCTCGGAGCGGGACAGACGGGGGAAACGGAATGACGGACGTAGCGCGCAATCAGGTTCCGGCAGTCTATCGCCGCCGGATCGGAGAGGTGCTGGTGACAGCGATTTGCGACGGCTATGTCGACGCGCCCTTCGCCGCGCTGGTCGGGATCGATCCGCCGGAGGCCGAAGCTCTGCTGAAGGCGGATTTCCGCCCGGCGCCGCCGCGCATCTCCGTGAATTGTTTTCTGGTTCAGGCCGGCGGGCGTACAGCCATCATCGATACCGGCTCGGGCGACACGATGGGGCCGACCCTCGGCAAGATGCCGGCTCTGCTCGGCCACTTGGGACTGACGCCCGGCGACATCGATACCGTTCTGCTGACCCACATGCATCCGGATCATTCGAACGGGCTGACCGGGCCGGGCGGGGAGCGGCTGTTCCCGGACGCCGAGATCGTGGTTGACGAGGCTGACGTGAGGCACTGGTTCGACGACGGTGCCCGGGCGAAGGCCGACGAGAGCAAGCAGGCCCGCTATTTCGACGAGGCGCGGCGCCAGATCGCGCCCTATCAGGACCGGCGCAAATCGACCGGCAAGGACGTGTTCCCTCAGGTGAGTGCGGTTCCGCTCGGCGGACATACGCCGGGCCATACCGGATATCTGGTCGAGTCGGATGGCGAGGCGCTGCTGATCTGGGGCGATATCTGCCATGTGCCGGACATTCAGGTGCGCAATCCCGGAGTGACGATGGCCTTCGACAGCGACCCCGAGGCCGCGATCGCGGCGCGCCGGCGGGCCTTCGACATGGCCGCCGCCGACAGGCTGCTGGTTGCCGGCATGCATCTCCACTTTCCCGGTTTCGCCTATGTGGGCCGCGAGGGGGACGGGTACCGCCTCATCCCCGAATCCTGGCGGTTCGAGGGCTGACGCGGTGCAGGAGCGAGCCCTATGACCCGCCAGCGGTACAGGCGCCGGACGCCTCCCGGATCGGCGCCGGGCACGCTCGTCGCCGATCCCGAGGCGGCACGCTCGAGTGTCAGTGCGATCGGGTATGACGCGACGCAGTTCTTCGAACGCCAGGATCTGACTGCAGAGGAGGTACGGACGCTCAAGGGCGGTGCGGAGCTTCTCTGGATCAGCGTCACCGGGCTCGCCGATGTGGGTATGGTCGAGGAACTCGGGGCGGTGTTCGGATTGCACGGTCTGGCGCTCGAGGATGTCATCAATACCCACCAGCGCCCGAAGGTCGAAGAGTATGACGATCATGTTTTCATCGTCTTGCATACCGCCGTCGAGGCGAGCCGGGTGCAAACGGACCAGATGTCCATTTTCGTCGGGCCCGGGTTTGTCCTGACCTTCCAGGGACAGGAGCTGAATTGTCTGGAACCGGTGCGCGAGCGCCTGCGCAAAGGGCGCGGGCGCATTCGTCAGTACGGTGCGGATTTCCTCGCCTATTCCCTGATCGACGCGGCGATCGACAATTACTTCCCGCTCGTTGAAAACCTTGGAGAGCGGCTGGAGAAGCTCGAGGACGCCGTCACCATTCGTCCCGAACCCGGTCAGTTGCCCCAGGTGCATCGCCTCCGGCGCGAGCTGCTCGACCTGAGGCGCACGATCTGGCCGCACCGCGACCTGGTCAATGCGCTGATTCGCGACGATATTCCGTTCTTCGAGGACCAAACCCGCATTTATCTGCGAGATTGTTACGATCATCTGGTCCAGTTGATAGATCTCATCGAAACCGACCGCGAAATCGCTTCCGATCTTGGAGACTTCTATCATTCCAGCATGAGCACGCGGTTGAACGACATCATGAAGGTGCTGACGCTGATCGCGACGATCTTCATGCCGCTCGGTTTCATCGCCGGTCTCTACGGGATGAATTTCGACCGTTCGGTTTCGCCTTGGAACATGCCGGAGCTCGGCTGGGTCTTCGGCTATCCCTTTGCCCTAGGATTGATGGCGCTCTGTGCGGGGGTCATGCTCACCTATTTCTTCCGCAAGCGCTGGATCGGCCCTCCGGCCAGGTGGCGGCGGAAGAAGGGGAACCCCGACGGGTAGCCGAGCCGGGATCTATCTTAATCGTTTCCACAATAAACGTCCGGTTATCTGACATTCTTCACACTTTTTATACTTTGGCAGGGTATGACCGAACCGGACCCGTTCCGGGTCAGTTCAGTCAGGCCGACGGGACGGTCGCGCCGCGCGAAGGGAATGGAAATGAAACAGGTTCTTGTGCTGGGCGCCGGCGGGTTCATCGGCAGCCACCTGGTGAAGCGCCTGAAGACCGAGGGATGCCTCGTCCGCGGAGTCGACCTCAAATATCCGCGCTATTCCGAAACCGCGGCCGACGAGTTTGTCATCGCTGATCTACGCGAAACCGCGAACGTGCGGGCCGCGATGGACCGCCCGTTCGACGAGGTCTATCAGCTCGCTGCCGATATGGGCGGAGCCGGATTCGTCTTCACCGGCAGCCACGACGCCGACATCATGCACAATTCCGCGATGATCAATCTCAATGTCGCCGAGACGGCTGCGAAGAACGGGATCCGGCGAATCTTCTATTCGTCCTCCGCCTGTATCTATCCGCGAGAGAACCAGATTGACCGGGACAATCCGAACTGCCGCGAGGACAGCGCATATCCGGCCGATCCGGACAGCGAGTACGGCTGGGAGAAGCTGTTCAGTGAACGGATGTTCATGTCCTTCGCGCGCAACTATGGCCTCGAATGCCGCATAGCCCGGTTCCACAACGTGTTCGGCCCGGAAGGCTCATGGAACGATGGGCGGGAGAAGGCGCCGGCCGCGATCTGCCGCAAGGTCGCCGAGGTGCCGGATGGCGGCGAGATCGAGATCTGGGGCGATGGCGAGCAGACCCGCTCGTTCCTTTATATCGACGAATGCCTGGAGGGCGTGTTGCGCCTGACCCGCTCCGATTTCGCTGGCCCTGTGAATATCGGCTCGGAGCAGATGGTCAGCATCAACACGCTCGTCGACATGGTGTGCGCGATCGCCGGCAAACAGGTGAGCCGGAAACATGTCACCGGTCCAATCGGTGTGCGGGGCCGCAACTCGGACAATGATCTGATCCAGCGGGAGCTGAACTGGGCGCCGGCAGAGGTTCTCGAAGCCGGGCTCGGGAAGACCTACGCATGGATCGCCGCGCAGATCGAAGCGGGAAAGAGCGACGTGGACAAGCATGCCCGTGGGCCGATCGCTTCGAGGGCTGTCACGCATTTATCATAAAATGCAATTTCAGACGGCGCGCAGAGTAGGCAAGGTCGGACATTGTGACTACACTCATCGTTGAAACAGCCTCCGGCAGGGCCGGGGGCGCGACATTTGAGATGAGTGAACCATGTCCGCCGGCCGTTCGTTATCGACACGCCGGGGAGGCCGTTCGACGGAGAACGATCGGGAAAAGGGGCGTTTCGTGCGGCCGCGTCCGCCGGTGCGTAAAGGCCCGCCGAAACCGCCGAACAGCGCCGACCGCCGCTCAAACGGATCAGGCCACGAGCCTGTTCTGGCGGCGTTGGATTTGGGAACGAATAACTGCCGCCTGCTGATCGCCGTCCCGTCGGACTCCGGGTTTCGCGTGATCGATGCCTTCTCCCGGATTGTCCGCCTCGGACAGGGCCTGCAGAAACACCAGAAATTGTCCGACGACGCGATGGAACGTACGGTTCAGGCGTTGAAGATCTGTGCCCGCAAGATGGCGAAGCGGAATGTGACGCTGTCGCGCCTGGTGGCGACCGAAGCCTGCCGCCGGGCCCGGAACTGCGATGCCTTTCTGGAACGTGTGGCTGCGGAAACCGATCTCGAGATCGAGATCATCTCGACCCACGAAGAGGCCGAGCTGGCGCTCGCGGGCTGTGTGCCGCTGTTCAATCCTGACATCCCGAATGCCTTGGTCTTCGATATCGGCGGAGGCAGCACGGAACTTGTGTGGCATCGCCGCGATGAGACGGATAGCCCGCGCAACGGGCGTGGGGCACTCGATGCGATTTCCCTGCCGGTCGGGGTCGTGACCCTGGCCGAACGCCACGGTGGCGACCGTTTCGACCGCGAGACATATCGCCGGATGGTGGACGAGACCCGCGCCGCGCTCGACGCCTTCGAGGCCCGCTTCGATATCAGTTCGGCGATCCGTGACGGCGCGGTCCAGATGGTCGGAACCTCCGGTACCGTGACCACGCTTGCCGGCATCAGCATGAATCTCAGGCGCTACGACCGCGACCGGGTGGACGGAACCTATCTCGATTTCGAGGAGATGGAGGAAATCGCGGCGCGGCTCGCATCGGTCGGCTTTCGCGAGCGGGCGGCAATGCCGTGCATCGGTGCGGAACGCGCGGATCTGGTGGTCGCCGGATGCGCGATCCTGCAGGGGATCTGCGAGCGCTGGCCGGTCGGCCGGCTTCGGGTCGCGGACCGGGGGCTGCGCGAAGGCATACTCTTCGACCTTCTGGAGCAGGTGACTGCGGCGGAATAGCGCCCCGCCGCTTGACGAGCCTGCCGCTTCCGGCGCACTTAGGCGCCCATGACAAGCAAACGCGGCGGACGGCGCGGCGGGCGCGGCTCTGGGTCCCGGATGACCAGTGTCGAGCTCAAGAATGCGCGCCGGCACAAACCTTCCTCGCAACGCTGGCTGCGGCGCCAGCTCAACGATCCCTATGTGGCCGAGGCGCAGAGGTTGGGTTATCGCTCCCGCGCGGCCTTCAAGCTGCTGCAGCTGGACGAGAAGTTCCATTTCCTGAAGCCGGGTGCGAAAGTCGTCGACCTCGGTGCCGCCCCCGGAGGCTGGACCCAGATCGCGGTCGCGGTTGTCGGAGCCGATAAGGATCGGGGTTCGGTCGTCGGGATCGACCTTCTGGAAATGGAACCGGTCACCGGAGCGGACCTGTTCCAGGGCGATTTCATGACCGACGAGGGGTTGGCCGCCTTGCGCGAACGCATGCAAGGCCCGGTCGATGTGGTGCTGAGCGATATGGCGGCATCCACCACTGGGCACGCCCCGACGGATCATCTGCGGACTGCAGCGCTTTGCGAAGCGGCGCTTGAATTCGCCATCGAAGTGCTGGACGAGGGCGGAACCTTCGTCGCCAAGGTTTTCAAGGGCGGAAGCGAGCAGGAAATGCTCCGTCGCATGAAACTCGCATTTCGGACCGTGCGGCATGCCAAGCCCGCCGCCAGCCGGCCGGAATCGCCGGAAGCCTATGTCGTCTGCATGGGATTCAGGGGGCTGCCCGAGAACGAACAGCGGGAAGACGGGGATTCGGAGAACGAGGATGACGGGACTGACGTTTAACGTCATCGATGGTGAAACCGACGGCCTCTATGAACTCGACCAGCGTTTGGTCGCGTTCAACCGCGAGCGGTCCGATTGGAACAGCCGCTATTTCACGGTCGAGATCCGCGATGCTGACGGCAGGCTGCGCGGCGGTGCGGGCGGGCGGGTCAATCTCGGGACGGTCGAGGTATCGACGATCTGGCTCGACGGCGAGTTGCGCGGAGACGGATGGGGCCGGCGCCTGGTCGAAAAGATCATGGAAAAGGGGCGGGAAATGCGAGCCGGCAAGATCATGCTCGATACCTACGATTTCCAGGCCCGCGCCTTCTACGAGGCGCTCGGATTCTCCGTCTTCGGCACGCTCGATTATCCGAGCGGCAACAGCCGCTTCTACCTTTCCCGGGAAATCTGAGTTGCTTTGAGGTGTGAGCGCCACATCTCTAAGTCTTCCATCCAGTTCGATTTCTCCAAACCCCGGCAAGGACTCCTCCATGAGCAATGCGAAGTTCCTCGTATTCGCGGGCAGCGCGCGCGAAAATTCCTTGAACAAGAGGCTGGCGGCTGCCGGTGCGGAGGCCGTCCGGCGGGCGGGCGGCTCGGCGACGCTGATCGACCTCAACGACTATCCGGCGCCGATCTATCACGGCGACGACGAGGCCGCGCACGGATTGCCGGAGAATATCCTCAAGCTGAAACAGATGATCGCCGACCACGACGGGCTGCTGATCGCGACACCGGAATATAACGGCTTCGTGCCGCCGCTTCTGGTGAACATCTTCAGCTGGGTTTCGCGCAAGTCGGACAAGGGCGGTCCGGAAGACGTTCTGAAATCGAAGCATGTCGCCATCATGGCCGCCTCGCCGGGCCGGCTCGGCGGTGTCCGGGTGATCCCGCGTTTGCGCGACTGTCTCTGTGAACTCGGTTGTGTCCCGGTACAGGGCTTCGTCACCGTGCCGGCGGCAGGCAGCGCCTTTGCCGACGACGGAAACCTGGCGGACGAGACGGCACAGGGCGGCCTCGATTCCCTCGCGGCAAGGCTGGTTGCCGCCGCCGCATAGGGGGCGGCTGGGGCGGCCGCATGGCAGCTCTGCGCAATCGTCACGGAAGCTTCGGCACTTCGCGCTTGGCAGTCCGGGGGGGCGGTGTTATAGGGCCGTGCCACCGCAGCATTCGGAGGCACCATGGATATCCGCGAAGCTCTGACCTTCGACGACGTCCTTCTAGAACCGGCTCTTTCGTCGGTTCTCCCAGCCCAGGTCGACACGTCCACACAGCTCACCCGCACCATTCGCCTCGGCATTCCCGTGATTTCCGCGGCGATGGATACCGTGACGGAAAGCCAGCTCGCCATTGCCATGGCGCAGCTCGGCGGACTCGGGGTCATTCACAAGAACATGGACGCGTCCCGGCAGGCCGACGAGGTTCGAGCGGTGAAGAAGTTCGAGGCCGGGATGGTGGTGAACCCGGTCACGATTGCGCCGGAGCAGAGCCTCGCGGAGGCGATGGCGCTGATGTCCCGCTTCAAGATCAGCGGCATTCCGGTGGTCAAGGCCAAGACCGGCAAGCTGGTCGGTATCCTGACCCACCGTGACGTGCGCTTCGCGAAAGAGCTGACGCAGCCGGTGAAGGACCTGATGACCAAGAAGGTGATCACGGTCCGCGAGGACGTGACCCCAGAAGAGGCCCGCGCGCTGCTGCACAAGCACCGGATCGAGAAGCTGCTGGTGGTGGACGGCGATCACAAGTGCATCGGCCTGATCACCGTGAAGGACATGGACAAGGCGCAGAGCCACCCGAACGCCTGCAAGGACGAGAAGGGCCGCCTCCGCGTCGCCGCCGCGACCGGCACCGGCAAGGACGGCATCGCCCGCGCCGAGGCGCTGATCGATGCCGAGGTCGATATCGTCGTTGTCGACACTGCCCACGGCCACTCCCAGGGTGTACTCAATTCCGTCGACGAGATCCGCAAGCTCAGCAACCGGACCCAGATCATCGCCGGCAACATCGCCACCCGTGACGGTGCACAGGCGCTGATCGATGCCGGTGCCGACGCGGTCAAGGTCGGGATCGGCCCGGGCTCGATCTGCACCACCCGCATGGTGGCCGGCGTCGGCGTGCCGCAGCTGACCGCCATCACCGGTGCGCTGGAAGCCTGCCACAAGGCCGGTGTTCCGGTGATCTCCGACGGTGGCATCAAATATTCCGGCGATCTCGCCAAGGCGATCGCAGCCGGCGCCGACTGCGCCATGATCGGCTCGCTCTTCGCCGGCACGGACGAGAGCCCGGGGGAGGTCTACCTCTATCAGGGCCGCTCCTATAAAGCCTATCGCGGCATGGGGTCCCTCGGCGCGATGGCCCGCGGTTCCGCGGACCGCTACTTCCAGGCCGAGGTCTCCGACAATCTGAAACTCGTCCCGGAAGGGATCGAGGGCCAAGTGCCCTACAAGGGGCCGGTCGGGGCCGTGGTGCATCAGCTGATCGGCGGCCTCCGGGCGGCGATGGGCTATACCGGCAACGCGACGGTCAAGGACATGCAGTCGAACTGCAAGTTCCTCCGGATCAGCAGCGCCGGGCTGCGCGAGAGCCACGTCCACGATGTGACCATTACCCGCGAAGCGCCGAACTACCGGCCGAGCATGTAACCTCCAGGGGCGCCGCCCGCGCCCCCGGAACTTTTGAAAGCACAGTCCATGATCCCTGCGGCCCGCCTTCTCGCCGCGATCGAGATTCTCGAAGAAGCCGAAGCGGATCCGCGCCCGGTCGACCGGGTGCTCGAAGGCTATTTCCGTCAGCGCCGCTATGCCGGCTCGAAAGACCGCCATGCGATCCGCGAGCGGGTCTACGGGATCCTGCGCCGCCGGGCGCGGATCGACTGGCACCTCGAGCGCACCGGTGTCGTGGAACGGCCGACAGCCCGGCTCCGGGTCATGGCCGACCTGGTGCTGACGGACGAGCTCACCGGCAAGGCGGTGCAGGAACTGTTCTCCGGCGAGCGACATGCGCCGGATGCACTCGGCGAGATCGAGAACCGGGCCTTCTCCGCACTGAAGGACAAGACGCTCGACGGAGACGACGCGATGCCGGCCTCCGTGCGTCTGGAGACGCCGGAATGGGTCTATCGCCGCCTCGAGCCGGTGCTGGGCGACGAGCGTGCGGAAGCGTTGACGGCGATGGGCACGGAAGCGCCCTTCGATCTCCGCATCAACCCCCTGCACAAGGCTGACCGGGAGTCGGTCCGCGAGGCGCTGGCCAAGCAGGAGCTCGTCACCGAACCGACCCCTTACTCACCCTTCGGTCTCCGGTCGCGCGACCGCAAGCCGATCGACGGGCTGAAGCTGTTCAAGGACGGGCTGATCGAAGTGCAGGACGAGGGCGCGCAGATCGCCGCGCTCCTGCTCGGCGCAGCGCCGGGCATGCAGGTCGCGGATTACTGCGCCGGGGCCGGCGGCAAGAGCCTGGTCATGGCCGGGCTGATGGAGAACAAGGGCCGCGTGCTCGCGCTCGATACCTCCAAGGGCCGGCTGGAGCGCTGCGGTGTCCGCACCCGGCGCGCCGGGCTGCACAATGTCGAGCGGCACGAGCTTGCGGAAGGCAGCGACCGGCGCGTGAAGCGTCTCGCCGGAAAGTTCGACCGGGTCATGGTCGACGCGCCCTGTTCCGGGACCGGAACCTGGCGCCGCAATCCGGATGCGCGCTGGCGCTATACCGAAGAAGATTTGGCCGAGCTTACCAAGCTGCAGGCGGTCATTCTGCAGCGTGGAGCGCGGCTGGTGAAGCCGGGCGGACGGCTCGCCTACGTCACCTGCTCGCTCCTGCCCGAAGAGAACGAGGCCATCGTCGACGCCTTCCTCGCGGAACGCGGCGACGAGTTCCGCAGTCTCGATATCGCCGAGGTCTGGAACGAGACCGTCGTTGCCCTCGGCGGCGGCGCCTGCCCGGTGGACGGCGCGTGCCTGCGGCTCACGCCGCATCGCCACAACACGGATGGTTTTTTCGTCCAGATCCTTGAGCGCTCGGCCGATAGCTGAGTGCTTATTCGGCATTGAACCCGCGGCGGTCTTCACTATGATTCCCGGAGGAGTTTAGAGCTCCAAAGGGAAAGCCATGCCGGATCCGCGAGACATCAAGATCCGTCCCGCCGAGGCGAAGGATGCTTCGGCGGTCGGCAAGGTTCAGGTCGAGACGTGGCAGGATGCTTATGTCGGCATTCTCCCGGATCGCGTTCTGCTGGAAATGCGTCCCGTCCGTTCCGCCGCTCAATGGTCCAACGCGATCGCCAAGAACAGGGTGCCGGGCTTTTTCCAGGTGGCCGATTGGCAGGGCCGTATCGTCGGCTTCTGTCAGGGCGGACAGCGGCGTCAGGACATCAAGGCAGCGGGGAATGAGACCGGCGAGATCGCGGAGATCTACGTGCTCTACGTCGATCCGAGCTTTCAGGGGCTCGGCGTGGGCACGGCGATGATGGGTCGTGTCGTGGACAGCCTTGCCGAGGAAGGCTTCGGATCGCTCGTGCTGACCGTTCTGAGTGCCAACCGGCCGGGCGTCGCATTCTACGAGAAACTGGACGGATCGCCCGACCTGCCGATGGAATGCACAGTGATGGGCGCGAAAGCCGAAGAGACGGTCTACAGGTGGCCAGACATCCGCGCCTTGCAGGACCGGCTGGCCGGCGCCGAAGGGTAAGCCGATCCGCGCTCAGTCCGACAGTTTTTCAAGATAGACCTGATAGAGCACGGCCGGAAAGAACCTGAGTTTGCTCCCGTAGATGTTGGTGAAGGCATCGATGGCCGGCTTCGGCGTGCGCATGACGTTCTTCGCCGGGTCGGACGGGTCCCGCCACAGATAATCATCGAAGACCATCACGCCGCCGGTCCGGCAAAGCCTGAAGCCCAGCACCGCGTCGCACAGCACATCCGGAGCCTGATGCGAACCGTCGACATAGACCAGATCGAAATAGCTGGCATAACCCTCGGTGAGCAGGCGGGCGAGGATCCGGTCCGATCTGCCCTTGTGCTTTGTCAGCTTCACCTCCCGGGCCGCGGCTTCGGTCACGATCTTCATATTCTGGTCGAAGCGACGTTCGACCGCGCCCATGTCCCGCTCTTTCGTCTCGACGCTGCCTTCCCAGGTATCGATGCAATGGATCTCGATCGATTGCTCGTCCGCGAGTTTCTGGACGACGAAGCACGCACTTGCCCCTTCATATGAACCGATCTCGAGAATCCTGGCCGGCTTTTTCCGGGGAATGAGCGCTTCCCAGACCGATCGGGACATTTGGAACCAGTCGGTAGTAAATTCCGGCGCGGCTTTTTGCAGCATTTCGTTTCCTGATCCGTATTCCGTCGATCTGAAGGGGGAAAGCGACGGGAACGCGTAAGGTTCAATTGACCGAATGACTTTCTCTACTTGCGGGAAAACGGTGGATTTAGACAACTACTTTTTGGGGCGTTGTTTCTGCGATTATGTCCGCGATTCGATCCTTTGTCCCGGCCCGTCCGGGGCGCGATCGCCCGGGTGAGCGATGCCTCTGTCAGGCGCTCGGTCACCGGCCTTGCCGCAGTGCAGCGCTTCGGGTAGTTTCCTGCGCTTCTCTCCCGCCGAGCCAAATGGTGCCCGATGACCGATCGTATTCTCATTCTCGATTTCGGCAGTCAGGTGACCCAGCTGATCGCGCGCCGCGTGCGTGAAGCCGGTGTCTATTGCGAAATCATGCCTTTCAACACGCCGGTCGAGAAGATCAGGGAGTTCGGGGCGAAGGCCTTCATCCTCTCCGGCGGTCCCGCTTCGGTGATCGGCGAGGCGACGCCGCGGGCGCCTGAAATGGTGTTCGAGACCGGACTGCCGATCCTTGGCATCTGCTATGGGCAGCAGACTCTCTGCCACCAGCTCGGCGGACGGGTCGAGACCTCCGACCATCGCGAGTTCGGCCGCGCCTTCGTGAACGTCACCGACAATTGCATTCTCTTTGACGGGGTCTGGGAGCTGGGCGCCAGCGAGCAGGTCTGGATGAGCCACGGCGACCGGGTGATCGAGCTACCGGAAGGCTTCCGGGTCGTCGCCTCCAGCGAGGGCGCACCCTTCGCCGTCATCGCCGACGACGAGCGCCGCTACTACGCGACCATGTTCCACCCCGAAGTGGTGCACACGCCGCACGGCGCCGCGCTGCTTTCCAACTTTGTGCACAAGGTCGCGGGCTGCGCCGGCGACTGGACCATGGAGGCGTTCAAGGAGCAGGCGATCCGGCAGATCCGCGACCAGGTCGGCGACGGCAAGGTGATCTGCGGCCTCTCCGGCGGTGTCGACAGCTCGGTCGCGGCGGTGCTGATCCATGAGGCGATCGGCGAACAGCTGACCTGCGTCTTCGTCGATCATGGCCTCTTGCGCCAGGGCGAGGCGGAGGAGGTCGTGCGGCTCTTCGGCGATCATTACAACATTCCGCTGATCCACAAGGATGCGAGCGATCTCTTCCTTGGCGAACTCGCCGGCCAGACCGACCCCGAGGTGAAGCGTAAGACCATCGGCCGGCTCTTCATCGACGTCTTCCAGGAAGAGGCGAATAAGATCGAGGGCGCCGAGTTCCTCGCCCAGGGCACGCTCTATCCGGACGTGATCGAGAGTGTCTCCTTCACCGGCGGCCCGAGCGTCACGATCAAGAGCCACCACAATGTCGGCGGCCTGCCCGAGCGCATGAACCTGAAGCTGGTCGAGCCGCTGCGCGAACTCTTCAAGGACGAGGTCCGCGAGCTCGGCCGCGAGCTCGGCCTGCCGGAAAGCCTGGTCGGCCGCCACCCGTTCCCGGGGCCGGGCCTCGCCATCCGCATTCCGGGCAGCGACATCACCCGCGAGAAGCTCGACATCCTGCGCAAGGCGGACGCGATCTATCTGGAAGAGATCCGCAATGCCGGCCTCTACGACGCGATCTGGCAGGCCTTCGCGGTCCTGCTGCCGGTGCGCACGGTCGGGGTGATGGGCGATTACCGGACCTACGACTATGCCTGCGCGCTCCGCGCCGTCACCTCGACCGACGGCATGACGGCGGACTATTTCCACTTCGACCACGAATTCCTGAGCCGGGTCTCGACCCGGATCATCAATGAGTGCAAGGGCATCAACCGGGTGACCTACGACATCACCTCGAAGCCCCCGGGAACCATCGAGTGGGAATAGGTCTCATCTCTTAACTATTTGATATATATAAATTTACAAGTTTGGAAGTGGTTGGAAGTCGGCCCCGTTTTGGTTGCCGTAACTTGCTTTTCGTCTACAATACTAGAGGCAGTAGACGGCATGGCAACTGTTACGCAGAATGTATAAATGGATTGAATAATGGGCGACGAGAGCATTTCGATAAGAAAGCTTGAACAAGCCGATATGGCTGATGTTATTGAACTCTTGCAGTCGATGTCAGAGTTCAGGCCGCCAATAAATGATTACCCCCATATATGGGAAAATTTGTGCCGGCAAACCAATGTTCATTCAATAGTGGCAATTATTGATGAAAATATTGTGGGGTACGGCTCCGTTGTATTTGAAATAAAAATTAGAGGCGGAAAAATGGGACATATTGAAGATATCGTTTCCCACCCAAATTATCGAAAAAAAGGAATAGGTAAGGCTATTCTGGATGCATTGTTCGATGTAGCAAAAGCCAGCGGTTGCCACAAAGTTGCTCTTCAATGCCAAGAGCATAATGTGGAGTTTTATAAAAAATGTAATTACGAAATAAGCGGTGTGACAATGCAAAGATTTATGAAATAATGAAAAGTAAAATAGTTATGGGCATATAATATAAAAATGATAAGTTTTAGTTTATAGAAATTTTAAGTATGAAATAATAGTTAGATCAGTGCATTGCGCGATTTTGTATGAAAAATGCTTGTTTGAAAGAGTTGGCGATGCGGGCCATGTGAAACGTGTATGTTCTGGTTGGACGGTTTCGCATTGCTGAATTGCTAAGCGGTTGATAAGAAAATGACGTTCTGGTTCTGGTGCGATTTTTAATCGTCGCTAAGAACCCGGAAGTCGTTGGGAGATTAAAAAATAATAAAAATGAACTGCTTGTTCACTTACTGTGGTTGAAGGGGAGTGATCTTCCTGATCGTTTTCCTTTTCATCTCAGTTTCGTAGGGACCGGATGCACGCCGAGCGGAACTGTTTCGACGAGATCCGGCTCGCGCTGGCCTGCATCGTCCTCTTCGCACATGCGCACGAGCTCTCCGGCGCCGGCGCGCTGGCGTGGATGGCGAACTGGTTCGATGCCGATTTCGCGGTAAAGGGCTTCTTCGCGATCAGCGGTTATCTCGTCTCAAAGAGCTTTCTCTCAAGCCGGACCGGACGTGAGTATTTCGAGAAGCGGGTGCGCCGGATCGTCCCGGCCTATGCGCTCGTCATTCTCTATTGCTTCCTCGTCGGACTGTTCGCGACCGATCTCGGGACGACGGCCTTCCTGACGGACCCCGTGACCTACCGCTATCTCGGCGCGAATCTCGCTTTCCTGAACTTCTTTCAGCCGACTTTGCCGGGCGTCTTTGCCGAGAATCCCGTCGCGGCGATGAACGGGGCGCTCTGGACCATCAAGGTCGAACTCATGCTCTATTGCGTCCTGCCGGTGCTGTTCCTGCTCTACGGACGTTTAGGACACGCTGCCGGACTGGCTCTGGCGCTGTTGTTCGGCGTTGCGTGGTACGCCTATTTCAGCTTCGGTTTCGACCACCCGTTGGGGGCGGTGATCGCGCGTCAGTTCCCGGGGCAGCTTCCCTTTTTCGCCATCGGCAGCTTCCTTGCCGTGGCGGAGCCGGGCCGCAAGGTCATGCTCGGCCTCCTCGGGATCTCCGTCGTCTATCTCGCATTTGACGTCTCCGGACCGGCGGCGGAGCTGCTGAACATGGCCATGTATCCGGCCTTCGTCATCGGCCTGTCCCGGATCGGAGCTCTGAGTTTTGGCGTTGGCCGGATAGGCGACCTCTCTTACGGCGTCTATCTGTTCCATTTCCCCACCCTTCAGCTTGTCACCCGTCTCGGGCTCTTTCGTGTCGATGCCCATCTCGGCCTTGCGGTCGCCATTCTCGCCACTTTCGGTCTGGCGTTCCTCTCCTGGCGCTTTGTCGAACGGGGCTGGCTGCTCCGCTCATCGCATTATCGGTCCGCCGCGGACGAAAGCGAGAGCGCGGCGGCAAGCCGCGGCTGATTTCCCGGCAGACTCAGGAAGCCGACACGGCGTTCGCGAAGGCGAGGATCCGTTCCACGAGTCGGGCGAAGTTCGGATTGAACGTGAGGCGGGCCATGGCCTGCATGTCGATTCCGGGTATCTCAGCCCGGGCGAAGGTCTCGCCGCGGAGCGGTTGCGGAGCGGAGAGGCAGCGCTCGACCGCGTCGGGCGGTCGGTCGGCGGTCGCGCCGCAATCCCTGTAGTCGCCGTTTCGTCCGTAATGCGGATTTCGCGGCGAGACATGCAGGGCGAGATGCGAATAGCCGTAGATCCGCTGCTCGGGATGGAGGCTGTCGAGACGGAGGACCCGGGGCTCGTCCGGCATTGTCGGGCTGTCCGGAGCCCGCTCATAGATCAGCAGACGGCTCAACGGCGAACGGAAATGGTGCCGAAAGATCCGCAAGTTCTCGAAGATGTCGATGGTTCCGTCGTCGGCGCTCTGCGCAAGGAAAAGCGGGGTCTCAACGTAGCCGCGCGTCCGGAGCATCGCCTGCAGGTCGTGCGATAGCAGGAAGGTCTCGGCCAGCGCATTGAACGGCATGGCCTCGTAGCGGGCGTAATCCTCCGACGCTTCCGTGTCCGCCCAGGTGACCAGATGTCTCAGCCACACGGACTGGCCGACCCAAGCGGCGCGTTCAATGCTGAACGCCGGCGAGAGCGCGATGATGCCTCTGATCCGGGGATCGGTCAGGCCGATCTCCGCTGCGATGAGGCCGCCCAGAGACACGCCCGCGACATAGATTTCGGAGACGTCTCCTGCCAGCGTCGAGATGCCGAAGCGCGCGGATTCCAGCCAGTCTTCCCTGGTCACCGCAAGCAGATCTCCGGGGCGTGTGCCGTGTCCGGGGAGCAATATGGCGCGCACCAGAAAGCACTCTTCGGACAGCGCGACCGCGAGATCGCGCATCGAGAAGGGCGTGTCCGAAAGCCCGTGGATCAACAGAATGCCGCGCGACGGCCGTGCTCCCGCCTGAGGCTTGCAATGTCCGGCCCGGCGGGAGTTCGAACGGCAGCGCCGCCTCGAGAGCCTTGTCCCGGTCGAGGCTGGGCGACACCGCCAGGGCGGTTGCAACGCGGCGTCTCGTATCGCGCAGATACGTCCGGAAATCTCCTCCGCGAGCCGTCGTGGCGGGCGCGGTTTTCGATGGAAGGAGACGCGGATCGTCGGCAGCCTTCGCCCAGGTACCGCTGACCATGAGGCCGGCGGCGAGGCAGAGAAACAGGAGGGCGCGCACCAGTCCTGACATCCACGAGGCGGCCTCGTCCCTCCACCCGTCTCGCGTCTTCCCGTTCATGCGCTTTGCCGGACGTGAGCGCCGCGGAGGCCGGAGATAGGAGAAGACGAGGACACCGGCCAGCAGCAGGCGAAGCTGCGCGGGATCTCGCCCGGAGGATTGAAGCATAGGATAAATTCTCCGATAGATCAGTGATGCAGGACTGTGCGGCGCCCGTGGCGATCAGGGGACATAGAGCGAAAGCTCGACATCCACGTTGAACGGCTGGGAGAGGTAACCGTTGGCGGGATTGCGCACATGGTCAAGATAGTCGGGGCAATAGTCGGCATTGTCGGCGACGACAAAGGCGCCGTGCCGGAGATGGGGTTCGACGAGGTCGAGCACCTCGGGATAGAGCGATTTGGCACCGTCGAGCAGCAGAAGATCGATAGTATCGGGCAGGTCGCTCGCCAGGGTCTCGAGAGCATCGCCCTCGCGGAACTCGACGAGGTCGGCGAGCCCGGCCTCGGTCAGGTTGGCGCGGGCGCGGGCGAGCTTGGAGGGTTCGAACTCGCTGGTGATCAGCAGGCCGCCGCCATTCTCCCGGAGGGCCGCAGCGAGATAGAGCGTCGAGGTTCCGAATTCGACGACCGACTGTGCGCGGCTGCTGCGGGCAAGCATGTGGAGCAGCGTTCCGGTTTCGCGCGAGACCGGGAGCGCGATGTCCTTCAGCTTGCCGTAGAGATCGAGATAAGCGGTCTTGCTCCGCATCATGCGGTCGGTTTCCTCGCCATTGGTCTCCGAGAAGATCGCGCGGACCGACGGCGAGGCCATTTCGGCTTCGGCGAACAAGCGGTCGAGCAGGGGGGCGAGCGGCGATTGGGTCAACAGGGGCATGGGATTTCCGTTCCGGTTCAGGTGTGTCTGGAAGCCGGTTTAGAAATGCGAATGAACATTCGCATTTTCTATTCGCATTCGGGCAAGCTGGGAGCGGAGTGATCAAAAATGTCGTGAAATCAGTTTATTGGGAGGCCTGCGGCGGGGGCTGGCGGCTAAATCTGGGAGGTGCCGGGGGCGGCTGTTCAGGTTTTTGGCGCCCAACGTCAGCCTGTCCGCTTCGCCCCAAGGCTTTCGAGATAGGCGCAGAGCATGTCGGCCATGGCGTTGCCATAGGTTTCGATCTCCGCCTCCGCGCGGGGGCTTTCGGAGAATTCCTTCCCGAGGGTACTGAAGGCATTCATGACCAGCTCGCCGGCGAGGTCGCGGGTCGCTTCCGGCAGGGTTTCGCGCATGAAGGCGCGGAAGGTGTCGTCGATCGTCTCTCTTGCCTCTCGGGCTTCCGGCGCGTCCCGGTAGAGCGGAGCGGCGTCGTTCAGCGCGACGCGCACCTCGGCCTCCTCGCATTCGGAGCGGAGGAAGACGTGAACCAGCATGCGCAAGCGCTCGAGCGGCGGCATGCAGAGATCCTCCAGAATCTCCCGCAGCATGCCGGTGGTCTCTCGCCATTCGTCGCTCTGCAGGCGGAAGAGGATCGCGGCATTGTTCGGGAAATACTGGTAGAGCGACCCGACGCTAACCCCGGCCTTTTCCGCAACCCGGGCGGTCGTGAAGCGGTGCGCGCCTTCCTTCGCCAGGACCTGGAGGGCGGCTTCGAGAATGGCCGCGACCAGCTCGGCGGAGCGGGCCTGTTTCGGTTGCTTTCGGGAGGAGATCGTGGGGGGGCGGCGCTCGGCCATTTCGGAAGAATCACGTTAAAGGATGGATGTGACGTATTCATTGCATTGTACCCGCGCGGGACGTGGCCGCAAAGCTCGTCCGGACGTGATCGAGAGCGTCTCCGGCGGCCCGAACGTCACGATCAAGAGCCACCACAATGTCGGCGGCCTGCCGGAACGGATGAACCAGAAGCTGGTCGAGCCGCTGTGCGAACTCTTCAAGGACGAGGTCCGCGAGCTCGGCTGAGGGCATGACGGCGGACTATTTCCACTTCGATCACGAGCTCCTGAGCCGGGTTTCCACCCGGATCATCAATGAGTGCAGGGGCATCAACAGGGTGACCTACGATATCACCTCGAAGCCCCCGGGAGCCATCGAGTGGGAGTGAGGCCCTCAGGGCGCCTCTCTCTTTTCCGCAACAGGTCCGCCGGTTTCCGCAAACTATCGTCGATGCACGCGTCCGGAGGCGGATTGCACTGGAATGTCACAACTCGATATGAGAACATAACATGAACAAAATGCATTGCATGGGGAGCGTGACGGTGGGAGAGCAATTGTCGCTCGCATTCGGGTCGCCGGCGCCGGCGGCGATCTCTTTCTTCGCTCTGCGGCCGGATGCCCGGGCTGCGCGGGAAATGACGGAGGTCGGCAAGCTGTGCCGGGCGCGCTGCGGGAGTTCGGCGCGGCTCTACGGGCCGGACCGGCTGCATCTGTCCCTCGTGCCGGCGGTGTCCCGGAGCGGTTTCAGGCGGTGTGACGTGGAGGCGGCCTGCGGTGCGGCAGCCCGTATCAGGATCAACCCTTTCACCCTGAGGTTCGACCGGCTCTGTACGTTCGGCGGCCGCGACAAGCGTCCGGTGGTGCTGCGCTGCGACGACGATGCGTCTGCCGTCACAGCGCTTCGAAGCCTGTTACGGAAGGAGCTGGCGAAGGCCGGGCTTTGCCCGGGCATTACGCAATTTCAGCCCCATGTCACGCTATTCTGGGACCGGAATAGGGTTCCGGAAACGCGTCTCGAGGCGCCGATCGGTTGGGAGGTCGAAGAGTTCGTGCTCGTGCGCAGCCTGATCGGCCGAAGTCGGCAGGTCGAGCTCGCACGCTGGACCTTGCGCGGCGGATGAGCGCGGGCGCGGAGGCGCGACTATTTCGGCGAAGGCGGCCTGTTCGCCAGTCGTCGTGACCATGGGAAGGTATTGGGATGTGACAAGAACACCATGGTATATAGGGGTGGGTAGAAATCAGATAGTGTAGTTCCATGGTCAGCATGCCCAAACTTGGCGAAGCCAGGCGCGAATATTTCGCGGATGCGAACCTGGTCAAGACGACGCTGAGCGGGACCCTCACGGCGGAGATTATTCTGCAGGAAGTCCGGAACCGGCCGGATATCACGCGCTGGAACCGCGTGCTGTGGAACTATCTGGATGCCGATCTCTCCGAATTGCAGTTTGCCGATTCTCAGAAGATCGTCGCCGCCGTCACGCAGGCGCCCGAGGCCAGGCAAGCTGGCTACAAGGCGGCTTTCGTCGCGAGACCCGGTCCGGATCAGCTCGCCCTCAGCATCTACGCGGTGCTGATGGAGGAGCAAAAAATTCCCGGCCGCGAGTTCAAGATAGTCGCGACCGAGGACGAGGCCCTCGCGTGGCTGATGAGCGACGCGGAGTCCGAGAAACCGGCGGCCGGCTGATCCATATCGGGTAGCTCGATCGGATGCCCGACAAGATCCGCACCTGGACCCTGCAATCACTTGTGCATGAGCATGGCGCATTCGGATTGTCGCCTGGATACCGGCTCCGGCTATATCCGTAGATCGGGCCGTCGACCTCCGGCTTCCTCCGGGTTCGTCGTCCTGCAATTATCTGCCTGACACTTCAAGTCGCGTCCGGATAGCTCATGCCAACCACCGTCATCTCTCCCGCCGCGGGAGCGGAATCGCCGCGTGTCGGCATCGTCTTCGGGTTGCTCGCGGCCGTGATCTGGGGCGGCTTTCTTGCCTACTCTCGACGGGGTGTGGTTGTCGGTCTGGAGGCGGTCGATATCGCCTTTCTGCGTTACGTGTCCGCCGGGCTGGTCATGCTCCCGCTGTTTCTGCGGCGTTCGGTCCGGAAGGAGCTTGCCGCGCTCGGCTGGTTCAAGCCGCTGGTCCTGGCAGCTCTCGCCGGACCGCTCTTCATCATCGTCGGGGCGAGCGGATTCTATTTCGCGCCGGCCGCCCATGCCGCGGTTATCCAGCCGGGGGCAATGACGCTGGCGAGCGTCTGCGCCGCGACCCTGCTCTTCGGGGAGCGGATGAATCCGGCGCGGCTCGCCGGGGTGCTCATTCTCGTCGCCGGCCTCGCGACCATCGCCGGTCCGGGACTGCTCGGCGGCGAGGCCGGCGCCTGGCGCGGCGACCTTCTCTTCGCCGCCGCGGGAACGATGTTTGCCGCTTACACGATCCTTGTCCGGCGCTGGAGGATCGGGGCCTGGACCTCGACCGCCATCGTCTCGGTGCTCTCCGGCCTCATGCTCGGGCCGGCCTACCTCGCGCTTCGCGGTCCCGGCGCGCTCCTCTCCGCCTCTCCCGCCGTGCTCCTCGAACAGGTCGTCGTGCAGGGCATCCTTTCCGCCGTCGTCGCGCTCTTCGCATTCGCCCGCGCCGTCCACCATCTCGGGCCCGGCCGGGCCGCCGTCTTTCCGGCGCTGGCGCCGTCGATGGCGATCCTGATCGCTATTCCCGTCGTCGGCGAGTTTCCGACCGCGTTGCAATGGGCCGGACTGGCCGTAGCGACGCTCGGACTGCTCATCTCGCTCCGCCGGCCGTCCTAGGAGCGGATTTGCGGATTTCACAGGAAGGGCTTGATTGCGGCGGGAATGGGCCCGACCTTCTCGGGCGGACTTTCGCGGACGCCAGGAAACCGCGGCAGTCGAGCCGGGAAGGGGAAGCCGATGTATGTTGCGATTGCCGGGGCCGGAATCGGGGGACTGACGGCGGCCCTCTGCCTCGCCGAGCGGGGCATGCGTGTCCGGGTCTTGGAGGCGGTGGACGAACTCCGGCCGCTGGGTGTCGGCATCAACCTGATGCCGTCGGCTTCGACCATCCTGCACGGACTTGGGCTTGCCGAGGCGCTCGACGAGATGGCGATCCGGACACGCTGCGTCGAATACCGGACGCGCTATGGTCACCTGATCCAGTCAGATCCGCGGAATGTCGAGGCGGGTTTCGCGGCGCCGCAATATTCCGTGCATCGCGGAGAGCTGCAGTTCCTGCTTCTGGAAACGGTGCGCGAGCGGCTTGGAGCCGATGCCGTCCTGCCGGGAAAGGCGGTCCTTCGGTTCGAGCAGGACGAGGAGGGGGTGCGGATCTTCTTCGCCGACGGCTCTTCCGGCAGGCATGACCTTCTGATCGGCGCAGACGGTTTGCATTCGGCGGTCCGCGCGCAAATCCATCCGGGCGAGGGACCTCTGCATTACGAAGGCACGATGATGTGGCGCGGCGCCGTCTCCTCCGGGGTGATCGGCGACGGAAGGACCATGGTCATCGCGGGCGATCACGATGTGAAGTTCGTCACCTATCCGATCAGCGAGCGGGTGCGGCGGAAGGGACGGGCGCTCACCAACTGGGTCGCAGAGCTGCGGCGCGACCGGCCGCGCGATATCGAGGACGCGGACTGGACCCGTGAGGGAACGCGTGAATTCATTGAGTCCTTCAGGGGCTTCAAGATGCCGGACATGGACATCGTGCGCCTGATGGAAGAGACCGGGACGATCACCGAGTTTCCGATGGTCGATCGCGACCCGATCGATTTCTGGACCGTCGGCCGCGTGACCCTGCTCGGCGATGCGGCGCACCCGATGTATCCGATCGGCGCCAACGGCGCCTCGCAGGCGATCATTGACGGCCGGTGTCTCGCCGATACGCTGGCCGACATGCCGGGACCGGAAGGTCTGCTCGCCTACGAGGCTGCGCGGCGCCCGGCGACGGCGGAGATTGTTCTGGCCAACCGCCGGTCCGGTCCCGAGCGGGTCCTCGACATCGCGGCCGCCCGCGTGACGGGGCCCGAGGACAGGATCGAGGATCTCATCTCGGCGGAGGAACTCGAGGAGGTCGCTGCCAGCTATCGCAATACGGCGGGTTTCCGCAAGCAGACCGGGTGAACCGAAGGAGACGGACATGAGCGGATATTTCACCGAGGATTCTTCCGCCGCGGTGGTCAACGGCCGGACGGCCGGGACCGCGAACCCGCGCGTGGCGGAACTCATGACGTCGCTGGTGAAGCACCTGCACGCCTTCGCCAAGGAGACCGGTCTCACCCAGGAGGAATGGGAACAGGCGATCGCCTTCCTGACCGCGACCGGGCAGAAATGCTCCGGCGAGCGTCAGGAGTTCATCCTGCTCTCCGACGTGCTCGGCTTTTCCATGCTGGTCGATGCGATCAACAATCGCCGCCCGGAGAGCGCGACGGAGAATACCGTCTTCGGACCCTTCCATGTCGCCGGGGCACCGGTCCGGGAGATGGGCGAGACGATCTCGCTCGACGGCAAGGGCGAGAGCTGCCGTTTCGAGGGCCGGGTGATCGATCTGGACGGAAAGCCCGTCGAAGGCGCGCGGATCGACGTCTGGTCCGACAATGCCGACGGGTTCTATTCGGTGCAGCAGCCGGACGAGCAGCCGAAATGGAACAACCGGGGGATCTTCGTGACCGGGCCCGACGGTGCCTACAATTTCACCGGCATCAAGCCGGTCTCCTATCCGATCCCGGAAGACGGGCCGGTCGGCGACATGCTGAAGGCGCTCGGCCGTCATGCCTGGCGACCGGCACACATGCATTTCCTGATCACCGCGCCGGGCTTCGAGAAGCTCGTCACGCATACTTTCGTGGAAGGCGATCCCTATCTGACCTCCGACGCGGTCTTCGGCGTCAAGGAGAGCCTAGTCGCGCCGTTCGAGCGGATAGATGGGGATACGCTCTGGCGGTCGCGCTACGATTTCATTCTGACCCCGGCTAGCCAATCGTTAACCATTGCAGACTAATAAATTCGGCGTTCCCGCTCCTGCCGCGCGCCGGCGGAGTATCCCTATGGATGACCCGATGTCCGATCTGCTGCTGTCGATATTGGAAACGCCCTGTTGCCGCGACTTTGCCGAAGCCTGGAACCGCTGGCGTGGAGCGGCGGTTGCGCCGAAGCGGGCCGACATCCGTCTCGAGGAGATCGCCCGCTGGCTCTCGCTGCTGAGCGTGCTCGAGATCCGCTCGCGCGAGGAGCAGGTGTTCCGTCTGGTCGGCACGCAGATCAACGAAGCCCGGGGCCGCGAGCTGACCGGAACCACACTGAAGGAGCTTTCCCGATCCGAGGACTGGCCCGCCCGGTCCAGGGTCAACGAGGCCATGGCGGCGCAGCCCTGCGGGATCACCTTCCGCGCCAAGTTCAGATACAGCGTCGGCGAGGACGCCGTGTCGGAATATCTCTGCCTTCCGGTATTTCCGAACGCTCCTGGCGCACCGGTCCAGCTCTTCACAATCCGTCAGCCGCTGCGAAACGTGTCCATGCAATTTCCGCAGCTCAATCCCGAGAAGAACCCGGTCGGGGATGACAACCGGTTCATCGATATCGGCGCCGGCGTGCCCGATCTCTCGCTCCTGCCGGAGCCGATTCCGCCGGTTTCTCTGCCGCGCTCGACACCCTGACAGTCTCGAGGCTCCACCCAGCGCGGAGGGAATTGCCAACCGGCTCCGGATCAAGTAGACAATCCCGGACATCAAGAGTTGAGCGGACGCTCAACGCCAACCTGCTCCCCGAGCAAGGTGGCGCTCCTGTCGCGGAGGATGTGGCCAGACGGCAACCAAACGGGTCCCGCCGAAATGCCCGCTCTGCTTGATGCCTGTAACTGCAGAGGGTTTGAACATGCCGATCAGGATACCGAATGACCTTCCCGCCTTCGCCGCACTCGAGGCCGAGGGTGTCATGGTCATGCGCGAGGCGGACGCGGTGCGTCAGGATATCAGGCCGCTCCAGATCGGGCTCCTCAATCTGATGCCCAACAAGATCCGCACTGAGACCCAGATCGCGCGCCTGCTCGGCGCCAGCCCGCTGCAGGTCGAGCTGACGCTGATCAAGATGACCGACCACGTGCCGAAGAATGTGCCGCAGGAGCATATGATCTCGTTCTACGAGCCGTGGAGCGATCTGCGCGAGCGGAAGTTCGACGGCCTCGTCGTCACCGGAGCACCGGTCGAGCGGCTGCCGTTCGAGGAGGTTTCCTACTGGTCGGAACTCTGCGAGATCTTCGACTGGACGCAGACCCATGTGCATTCCAGCCTGATGATCTGCTGGGCGGCACAGGCCGCGCTGCACCATTTCCACGGCGTGCCAAAGCACGAGCTGCCGAAGAAGGCCTTCGGCGTCTACCGGCACCGCAATCTGGCGCCGGCCTCGGGCTATCTGCGCGGTTTTTCCGACGATTTCTCGATCCCGGTCTCGCGCTGGACGGAAACGCGCGTGGCCGACGTTCCGTCGTCCGCCGGGGTTCAAGTCCTGATGGACTCGCCGGAGATGGGACCGTGCCTGATGGAAGACCGCGCAAAAAGCGCGCTCTACATGTTCAACCACATCGAGTACGACTCGGATTCTCTCGGTGAGGAGTATCAGCGCGACCTCGGGCGCGGCATGAATCCGGAACTTCCGCACAGTTATTTCACCGACGACGATCCGACCCATCCGCCGCTGAACCGCTGGCGCAGCCACGCCCATCTGCTGTTCGCCAACTGGATCAACGAGATCTACCAGACGACGCCGTTCGATCTCTCGGAGATCGGAACGGTGCGCGATCGCCGGCAGGCCGGGTGAGGGCGCGATGACAGAGTCGAAAGTAGCCCTGATCACCGGCGCGGCCCGGGGGATCGGCCTCGCCGCGGCGAGGAAGTTCCTCGACGAGGGCTGGCGCGTGGCCCTGCTCGATCGGGACACGGACACGCTGAAGCGGGCGGTGGAGGATCTCGGGCAGCGAAACGGCGCCATGCCGGTCTTCGCCGATGTCTCGGATCCGGAGCAGGTGCGGCGTGCGGTCGAGGAGACGGAGGCGGCCTTCGGGCGCCTCGACGCGCTGGTCAACAATGCCGGCGTGGCGACTTTCAAGCCGGTGCTGGAAACCAGCTTCGAGGAATGGTCGGAGATCATGGCGACCAATCTTAACGGCCCGTTTCTCTGCACCAACGCGGCGGCGCCGGTGATGCTGAAAACCGGCGGCGGCGCGGTGGTCAATATCGCCTCGATCTCGGGCCTCCGGGCAAGCCTGCTCCGTGTCGCCTACGGCACCAGCAAGGCCGCGGTGCTGCACCTGACCAAGCAGCAGGCCGCCGAACTCGGGAATCTCGGGATCCGGGTCAATGCCGTCGCACCGGGACCGGTGGACACCGCCATGGCGAAGAAGGTTCACACGCCCGACATCCGCGCCGACTATCACGACGCGATCCCGCTGAATCGCTACGGGCTGGAAGAGGAGTTGGCGGAGGCGATCTTCTTCCTCTGCAGCGACCGGGCGAGCTACATCAACGGCCAGTATCTCGCGGTCGACGGCGGCTTCGACGCGACCGGGATCGGCCTGCCGAGCTTTCGAAGCGAGTGACTGGTCGGGGCCTGCGACATTTCGCGACTCGTCCGGCGGCGTCGCTGAACGGCATATGGAGCATTGACGGCATAGATCGGTGTCGGAAAGCGACATGCAGATGGTCAGGGCGTTCTTCATGAAATATCGGCGCGCGGTGCGGGAATGCATCTGCGCTGGCGTTGCTGCCCTGCTGGTGACAGCGATCTATATCGGCGGACTCCAGCTATCCGGCAATTTCCATCCGGTGATCGTCGGCGAGATATACCGTTCAGCGCAACCGGCGGCCGGCGACATAGCGTCATATCAGAGCGCGTACGGTATCCAGACGATCGTCAATCTGCGTGGGACGGGCGGAAATTCGGCTTGGTACGAGACCGAGATCGCCGAAGCGAGGAAGCTGGGAATTGCACATATCGATTTCCCGATGTCCGCATCGGAGGATCTGTCGCAGGACGAGGCAGCGGACCTTGTGAAGCTCCTCGCCGCGGCGGAAAAACCGATCCTGATCCACTGCAAGGCTGGCGCGGACCGGAGTGGGCTGGTGGCCGCGCTCTATCTCGCGGCGATCGCGCATCGAGACGAAGAGAGTGCCGAGTCGCAGATCTCCCTTCGCTACGGCCATATCTCGCTGCCCGGGGCGGGAGCTTGGGCGATGGACCGAAGTTTCGAAGCCCTAGAACCCTGGCTCGGATATCACAATTCCTAAGCGGATTCTCGCAATTCGCGAATGGCGCGAATTTCTTGCTGGGCCGCTGAATACCAGTGTATGGTTTGCCCCGCAGTCCTTCACAACTTCCTGAAAATGACATCCGCCCGTACGGGCAAACGACCGTCAGCCGATCTTCACCGGAAAGATCTTTGTGAATTCTCGCGGCCGAATGGGACCGGCTCGGGATAGGCGGGCCGGGGCGCAAGCCCCGGTTCGCCGCTTCAGGATGAGAGACCGTCAGACGAAGCTTGCCAGCGTTTCCGCGCAGTCCCGCAGCATTACCGCTTTTTGCGTGCAGACCGCGATTTCCTCGAACCGTGCCGCCGGACCGACGATGCCGAGTGCGGCCTTGGCTTTGCCACGGCCGTCAAGGATCGGAACCGCGATGGACGTGACGCCCGGTTCATACTCACCCGTGACGAGCGCGTAGCCGCGTGCGCGCGTTTCGCCGAGGTCGGACCGGAGTGCGGCTGGGTCGGTCTTGGTCGTGGCCGTGTAGGCGGGCAGCGGAGCGGCAAGCAGTTCGTCGATGACCTCCTCTTCGGCGAAGGCCAGGAGGGCGCGGCCGATTGCGGTTGCGGTCAGCGGGAGACGCGAGCCGATGCCGAAGCCGGAGGTAATCAGCGCCGGGTCGCCAGGCGAGTAGGCGACATAGATCGCGTCGGCTCCGTCCCGGACCGCGAGCGAGATCGCGTCGCCGAGCTGTTTCGAATAGGACGCCATGACGGGCTGCACCGTCCGGCCGAACTGGCGCTCCCTCAGATATCCGCTGGCGAGCCGGAGCACGCGGGGGCTCGGTGCATAGGAGCGGTTCGCTTCCGTCAGATAGCCGAGGCGCACGAGGGTCAGGACCAGTCGGCGCGTCACCGAGCGGTTGATGCCGGTCCGGCGGGCGAGATCGGGAATGGTCAGGGGAGCGGCCGCGCTTTCGAAGGCCTCCAGCACTTCCATACCTTTCGCGAAGGTCAGCGAAATGTCCTTGTCGGCGATCTCCGTGGAGAGCGGAGCGGCTTTCTCTGGCACTTGGACGGTCATGGTGCTCCCATGGGCTTGACCGAGCCCTGCGGCTGCGGTCTATTTTGTCTTTGATCAATAATAGACCGAATGTTCGATAATCGGTCAAACGGAACAGCGGGTCCGGCGTCCTGTCAGGGCCTGCAAGGAGAGATCTGCCGTGGGAGAGAAAATCTCCGTAACCTTCGTGAAGCCGGACGGCGCGCGGGAAACCGTCGAGGCCGAGACCGGCGAGTCCGTCATGCAGGCCGCCGTCTTCAACGATGTCGAGGGCATCGAGGCCGAATGCGGCGGAAGCTGCGTCTGCGCCACCTGCCACGTCTATCTCGATGACGCAGGCATGAAGCTCGCGCCGCCGGCGCAGGAGGATGAGCTCGCAATGCTGGAGGACGCGGCCGCCGAACGGCGCGAGACCAGCCGGCTCTCCTGCCAGATCAAGCTGACCCCGGAGATGGACGGCCTTACCGTCACCATTCCGGAGACCCAGTACTAGCCGCCTTTCATCCGCGTCTTCGACGAAGGAGACTTCCGCCATGATGAGCCAGGAAAAGAACGACGAGATTACACTGGTCGGCGCCGATCAACCGGCGGGCCAAGTGCTGCGCCGGTACTGGATGCCGGCTGCGCTCGCCGTGGAGCTTGAGGAGGGCCCGCGCCCGGTGGTGCCGGTCCGCCTGATGGGCGAGGATCTGGTGCTGTTCCGGCGCGAGGACGACACGCTCGGCCTGATGAGCCGTTTCTGCCCGCACCGCGGCGTCGATCTCTGCTACGGCCGGCTTGAGGATGGCGGCATCCGCTGCCCCTTCCACGGCTGGCATTTCGACCAAACCGGACAATGCACGGAACAGCCGGCCGAGCCCGACGGATCGCGCATGCATGAGCGGATCAAGATCTCCAGCTATCCCGTGGTGGAGAAGGCCGGCGTCATCTGGACCTATATGGGGCCGGGCGAGCCGCCGGCTTTTCCGGCGCTCGACTGTTTCCGTGCGCCGGACAGCCACGTTTTTGCGTTCAAGGGGCTCTGGGAATGCAACTGGCTGCAGGCGCTGGAGATCGGTATCGATCCGGCGCACGCCTCCTTCTTGCACCGCTTCCTCCAGGACGAGGACCCGGCGGACGGCTACGGCAAGCAGTTCCGCGACAAGGCGGCGCAGAGCGACATGCCGATGACCAAGGTGCTGCGCGAATTCGCAAATCCGGAACTGAAGGTGGAGGAGACCGAGTACGGTCTCCGCATCATCGCGCTGCGCGATCTCGGCAACGGACAGCGCCATGTCCGGGTGACCAACCAGGTCTTCCCCTGCGCCATCACCATCCCGCTGTCGAACGAGATGACCATCACCCAGTGGCATGTGCCGATCGACGACACCCATTGCTACTGGTACTCGGTCTTCACCAGCTTCGGCACGCCGGTCGACAAGAAGAAGATGTGGGAGCAGCGGATCAAGGAGCACCGGCTGCCGGATTTCGCGCCGATCCGCAACAAGACGAACCAGTACGGCTACGATCCGGAAGAGCAGAAGACGCTGACCTACACCGGCATGGGGCTCGACATCAACGTGCATGACCAGTGGGCGGTCGAATCCATGGGAGCGGTCCAGGACCGGCGGCGCGAGCATCTGGCGTCCTCGGATGCCGCCATCGTGCGCTATCGGCGTCTGCTCCGGTCCGCGATCAAGAGTGTCAAGGAGGGCGAGGGTGCGCTGCCGCTCGTGCTGGACGAGGCCGCCGCCGAGCAGGTGAAGGGACCGATCTCGATCGACGCCATCGGACCGACAGAAGCTTGGGAGACGGTCTGGACGGACCGCGATGCCGGCCGCCGCGCCGCCTGCAGCTGGGACGCGGCGCTCTCGTGAACATGTCCGGTGAAAGACAGGCCGTGATCGACGCCGTTCTGAAGCAGGTCGCGGAAGAGGGGCTGGAAGTCGTCCGGATCTCCTTCGCCGATCAGCACGGTATCCTGCGCGGCAAGACCATCATGGCGGACGCGCTGGAGAGCGCCTTCCGCTCCGGCATCGCCATGACCTCGACCCTGCTGCTGAAGGATACCTCTCACCGCACGGTCTTCCCTGTCTGGCAGGAGGATGCGGGTTTCGGTGCCGGCCGCCTCACCGGGGCGGGCGACGTGCTGATGCTGCCGGATCCCACGACATTCAAAACCCTGCCCTGGTCGCCGCATTCGGGGTGGATGCAGGCGGATCTCGCGGACACCGACGGCACGCCGCTTGAAGTCTGCTCCCGCGGCATTCTCCGCCGCGCTGTGGAGAAGCTGAACGCGCAGGGCTACGATCTCGTCACCGGGCTTGAGGTCGAGTTCCACGTCCTGCGTGTGACCGATCCGAAACTTGGTCACGAGGATACGGGCCAGCCGGAGACGCCGCCGCAGACGGAGCTTCTCTCCCACGGTTACCAGTACCTCACCGAGGACCGCTACGACCGGCTGGAGGAGGTCTTCGATCTCGTTCGCCGCAACGCGGTTGCGCTCGGCCTGCCGGTGCGTTCCTTTGAAACCGAGTTCGGGCCGAGCCAGTGCGAGGTCACCTTCCATCCGGCCTCCGCGATGGAGCATGCGGACAACATGGTGCTCTTCCGCTCCATGGTGAAGCAGGTCTGTCGCCGTGAAGGTCTGCACGCGACCTTCATGTGTCGGCCGAAATTCAAGGACGCGATGGCGAGCGGTTGGCATCTGCACCAGTCGCTGGTCGATCTCGAGAGCGGCGACAATCTGATGGTGCCGGAAGAGGGCGAGGCGCTTTCGAAGCTCGGCCGGAGCTGGGTCGCGGGCCTGCTCGACCATGCCGCCGAGGGTTGCCTGCTCTCGACGCCGACAGTGAACGGCTACAAGCGCTACCGTCCCTTCACCCTCGCGCCCGACCGGGTGCAGTGGGGACGGGACAACAAGGGCGCGATGATCCGCGCGCTCGCCCGGCCGGGCGACGGTGCCAGCCGGGTCGAGAACCGCATCGGCGAGCCGGCGGCCAATCCCTATCTCTACATCGCCTCGCAGATCCTTGCCGGCCTCGACGGCATCGAGCGCGGACTTGAGGCGCCAGAGCCGGTCGAACGGCCCTATGAGAACGATGCCGCGCGCCTTCCCACCAGTCTCGACCAGGCGCTCGCCCTGTTCCGCGGGAGCGCCTTCTTCCGCGCCGCGCTCGGCGATGCCTATGTCGATTACTATGCCCGCATCAAGCAGGCGGAGTGGGACCGCTACGCGCAGGCGGTCTCGGAGTGGGAAGAGCGGGAGTATTTCTCGCTCTTCTGACCAGGCATCCTCTTCGCAGAAACGATCTACGCGGCATCGTCACGCCGCATTCTGCGACTTGAAATGAAAATCATTCGCATTTACAAGCCCTCAAGTTTCTTTTCCGGGGGTGAGTGTTCATGTGGAAAGTTAAGAGCGGGAAGGTCACGCTTCTCTTCGCGGCGGCGACGGCGATTCTGGCGCATGGTGCCGCGAGGGCGCAGGACAGTTCGAACCAGTCAGCGACCGAGACACTGAAGCCGATCGTGGTCGAAGGCTCACAGGTCGAACTGACGGAGACCTATGCCGGCGGACAGGTCGCGACCGGCGGCCGGGCGGGCCTGCTCGGGAATCTCGACTTCCTCGAATCTCCCTTCAGCGGCAGCGCCTATACTCAGGAGCTGATCGAGAACCAGCAGGCGGACAGCATCGGCGACGTGCTGAAGAACGACCCGACCGTGCGCGTCGCCAAGGGCTTCGGCAACTTCCAGGAGGTCTATGTCATCCGCGGCTTCCCGGTCTATTCGGACGACATCACCCTGAACGGCCTCTACGGCATCCTGCCGCGCCAGTTCGTCTCCGCCGGTTTGATGGAGCGGGTCGAGGTGTTTCGCGGCGCCAATGCCTTCATCAACGGTGCGGCCCCCGGCGGCAGTGCGGTCGGCGGAACCGTGAATCTGGTGCCGAAGCGGGCGCCGGACGAGGGGATCCGCAGCATCACCGGTGGCGTCGAGAGCGACAGCCAGTTCCTTGGCGCACTCGATCTGGGCGAGCGCTTTGGCCCGTCGAAGGAATGGGGCCTCCGCTTCAATGCGGTCGGCCGCGACGGAGAGACCGCGATCGACGACGAGGAGCGTAGCCTGCTCGCGACCTCGCTCGGCACTGATTTCGCGGGTGAGCGTTTCCGCTTCTCCGTAGATCTCGGCTACCAGGACAACCGCATCGATTCCCCGCGCCCGCAGGTGACGCCGCTTGGCGACGTGCCGGACGCGCCGGACAGCACGACCAATTATGGCCAGGACTGGACCTACACGGACGAGCGGCAGCTCTTCGGCGCGGTCCGCGGCGAGCTCGACGTGACCGACCATGTGACCGTCTGGCTCGCCGGGGGTGTGCGGGACGGCGACGAGGCGAACGTGCTCGCCAATCCCAGCGCGGCGGCGGACGGCAGCTTGACCGCCTACCGTTTCGACAATACCCGCGAGGACTCGGTCGTCTCCGGCGATGCGGGGATGCGCGGCGAGTTCCGCACGGGCCCGGTCGGGCACCGGGTCGTGGCCTCGGTCTCGGCGACCCATCTGGAGAGCAAGAATGCCTATGCCTTTTCCAGCTTCTCCGGCTTCTCCAGCAATCTCTACAACCCGGTTGATGTCGCGGCGCCGGACGCGACCTTCTTCACCGGCGGGGATCTCGATAATCCGTTGAAAACCGAGGAGACGACGAACTCGAGCGTCGCGCTTGCCGACACGCTCAGCTTCTTCGATGACCGGCTGCTGACCACGCTCGGCGTGCGCTACCAGCAGATCGAGACCAAGACATTCGACTACAACACGGGCGCCGAAGCTTCTTCATATTCGGACGAGGCGATCACTCCGGCGCTCGGGATCGTCTACAAGGCGATGCCGAACCTCTCGCTCTACGGCAATTACGCCGAGGCGCTGCAGCCGGGCGAGATCGCGCCGGCGACCAGCGGAGGGACGGCGATCAGCAATGCCGGCGAGGCTCTGGAACCGTTCAAGAGCGAACAGATCGAGATCGGCGTGAAATACGACCTCGGGACCTTCGGGGCGACGGCGAGTGTCTTCTCCATCACCCAGCAGAACGCGATCGTCGAGAACCAGGCCTACAAGGCCAACGGCGAACAGCGCAATCAGGGCATCGAACTCACCGTCTTCGGCGAGCCAATGGAGGGCGTCCGCCTGCTCGGCGGCGTCACCTTCATCGATGCCGAGCTGGAGAAGACCGAGGGGGGCACCAACGAAGGCAACAAGGCGATCGGCGTGCCGGAGTTCCAGGGCACCTTCCTCGCCGAATGGGATCTTCCCTATGTCGAGGGTCTGACCCTCGACGGCCGGGTGACCTACACCGGCGAGCAATATGTGAACGAGGCGAATACGGTCGAGCTCGACAGCTGGGCGACGCTCGATCTCGGGGTGCGGTATGTCGCCCATCTCTACGAGGTGCCGGTGACCTTCCGTGGTCGAGTCGACAATGTGACGGACGAATCCTACTGGGCCTCGACCGGAGGCTATCCGGGGGCGAATTACCTGATCCAGGGCCGCCCACGGACCTTCATGCTGACCATGACCGCGAAATTCTGATCGCTGTTCGAACTGACGAACGGAGCGGGCTGGGGCCGGGTTGCCTCAGCCCGTTTTCATTGTGAACTCAAGCCCGTGCAGGTTGCCGACATAAAGGCCGGGCTTCGTCATTCGAAAGGAAATCACCGCCGGACCGATCATGATGTCGGCCCGGTCGCGTCCGAGGCGCACCACCTTGCCCTTTTCGGTCTTGTCGGTATCGGTGCAGGTCACCGTAACCATGTCATCGAGACGCATGCCGCGTCCTCCGTTCCGTTGCCGGAACAGCATGACACATCCGCGATGTCAATTTTGTGGAGTTTCCGGGCGGGCGGAGAACGGACCCCTCAATCGAGGTCCATTTCCAGAATAGTCATATGAAAATCATAGGAAACGTCGCCCTCTTCATCGTCCTTGAAGATGACGCCGATGAATTCCCCGTCGAGCGAGACCTCGGCCGAATCGTCCTTATTGGGACGGCTGTCGATGGTGATGCCGTGATTGCCGAAGGTGCGGCGCAGGTAGCGCTGGACTTTCTCGATTTCGCTTTTGTTCACGGGTGACCCCTTTGTTCGTTGAGCCGTCGGGAATAGCCGAACCGGCGCTCCGGTTCAAGGCGTTCGGGTGAAAGCGCTTGCCGGTCTTTTCTGCGCGCGCCTATCTTCCGCTGCATGACACAGCGCGATTCTATCATCATTGACTGCGATCCGGGAATTGACGACGCGGTGGCTCTGCTGCTCGCCTTCGCCAGCCCGGACGAGATCGACCTGAAGGCGATCACCACCGTCGCCGGCAACGTGCCGCTGCACCGGACCGAGGCAAACGCCCGCCGAATCCGGGACCTTGCCGGCCGTCACGAGATCCCGATCCATGCCGGCTGTCCGCGCCCGCTGCTGAAGCCGCTGGTGACGGCGGACGACGTGCACGGCAAGACCGGCCTCGACGGCAGCGGGTTGCCGGATCCTGCCTCCTCGCTGGCGGACGGTCATGGCGCCGACGTCCTACGGCAAATGATCGGCGGCGCTCCGGGAGCGATCAAGCTGCTGCCGGTCGGGCCGCTGACCAATGTCGCGCATGCCCTGGTCGCGCGTCCGGAACTGGCGGATGAGGTCTCCTCCATCGTGCTGATGGGCGGGACTACGGGACGGGGGAACATCACGCCCCATGCCGAATTCAATTTCCATGTCGACCCGCATGCCGCCCGCATCGTCTTCGAGAGCGGCGCGCCGATCGTCATGCACGGTCTCAACGTCACACATCAGGTGAGGGCGAAGGCCGACTGGATCGCCGCGCTCCGGGCGCTCGGCACGAGGGTCGGCGATACCGCGGCCGGAATGCTCACCTTCTACGATTTCGACAACGATCCCGCCCTGCACGACGTGCTGACGGTCGGATACCTGCTCTGGCCGGAACTTTTCTCCGGCGAGGAGCGTCGGGTGGAAATCGTCACCGAGGGCGAGGAGGCAGGCCGCAGCATCGTGCATCCGGCGGGCGGCGGGGCTCCGAACGCGACGGTGATCATGGAGATCGACGCGCCCGAATTTCTTTCCCGCCTGCTCGACCGCCTCGCGCGGTATTCCTGAGGCACCATGGCATCGCAATCAGGAAAGCCGGGAAAGGCGAAGGAGCGGAAGCTGGCGCTCGCGCAGGACCCGCATGCGGTCAAGGAGCCGGCGGAGAACAACCTCGAACTGGCCATCGGCCGCGAGGTCCGGGAGTTCCGCAAGGCGCTCGGTATCACGGTGGCGGACCTTGCGAGCACGACCGGGCTTTCCGTCGGCATGCTCTCCAAGATCGAGAATGGGGCGATCTCGCCGTCGCTGACCACCCTGCAATCGGTCGCCCGCGCGCTCGGCGTTCCGATCACCGACCTATTCCGGCGCTTCGAGGAGCCGCGCAACGCGGTGTTCGTGAAGGCGGGCGAGGGCGTCCAGGTGGAGCGCCGGGGGACCCGAGCCGGACACCAGTACAACCTGCTCGGCTATCTCGAGGGCAATACCAGCGGCGTGCTGGTCGAACCCTACCTGATCACGCTGACGGAGGATTCCGACGTCTTCCCGACCTTCCAGCATCCCGGCACCGAGCTGATCTACATGCTGGAAGGGGAACTGCTCTACCGGCACGGGGATGCGACTTACCGCATGCTACCGGGAGATAGCCTGTTCTTCGACGCGGACGCGCCGCACGGTCCCGAGGACCTGATCTCCCGGCCGATCCGCTATCTCTCGATTATCTCCTATCCACAACGGTCCGGTTCCGAGTGAACGAAATATTCTCCTGAGGAATATTTTATTCTTCTCAATTGTGCTCGCCCGAGCCGCCTGCTAACGTCCGTTCGAGATCAAGAAACGGAGGTTGCCGGCCATGTGCGGCATCGTTGGATTGTTCCTGAAGGACAAGGCGCTGGAGCCGCGGCTCGGCGCGCTGCTCTCGGACATGCTGATCACCATGACCGACCGAGGGCCGGACAGCGCGGGTATCGCGATCTACGGCCCGTCCGCGAAAGGCGCGGGCAAGATCACCGTCCAGTCAGCCGATCCGAAAAGCGACTTCAAGGGGCTTGGCGCAGCGTTGTCGAAGAAGATCGGCACGGAAGTCTCCGTCGATGTGCGGGCGACCCATGCGGTGATCTCGCTCGCGGTGGACAAACTCGATGCGGCGCGCGACGCGCTGACGGAACTTCGGCCGGGCATCACCGTCATGGGACGGGGCGAGAGCGTCGAGATCTTCAAGGAGGTCGGGCTGCCGAAAGACGTGGCCGAGCGTTTCGGCATCGGCAAGATGAGCGGCACCCATGGCATCGGCCATACGCGGATGGCGACGGAATCCGCCGTGACCACCTTTGGCGCGCATCCGTTCTCGACCGGGCCGGACCAGTGTCTCGTGCATAACGGCTCGCTCTCCAACCACAACAACCTCCGCCGCGAGCTGATCAAGGCGGGGCTCCGTTTCGAGACCGAAAACGACACCGAGGTCGCGGCGGCCTATCTCAGCCACAAGCTGGCGGAGGGGCAGAATCTCGGTCATGCACTGGAAAGCGGCCTCAGCGATCTCGACGGCTTCTACACCTTCGTCGTCGGCACCAAGTCCGGATTCGGCGTGCTGCGCGACCCGATCGCCTGCAAGCCGGCGGTGATGGCCGAGACCGACGAGTATGTCGCCTTCGGCTCGGAATACCGAGCGCTGGTCGGCCTGCCCGGGATCGAGAACGCACGCGTCTGGGAGCCCGAGCCGGCCACCGTCTATTTCTGGGAGCATTGAGGAATGCCGAGCTTCGATCTGGCGAAGGTGCCGCTGCGCGAGCTGAACCAGGCGCTGCACAACGTGACCGCCGGCACGAACGAAATGGATTTCGAGGTGCTGAACCCGCGCGGCGCCCATGCGGTCGCGGTCGGGATCGACGCGCCGGTGAATGTCGATGTGCGCGGGAACTGCGGCTATTACTGTGCCGGCATGAATGCCGAGGCGACTATCACCGTGCATGGCAGCGTCGGGCCGGGCGTCGCCGAGAACATGATGTCGGGCACCGTCGTGGTGAAGGGCGATGCGAGCCAGTATGCGGGCGCCACCGGCCATGGCGGCCTGCTGGTGATCGAGGGTAATGCCTCCTCGCGCTGCGGCATCTCCATGAAGGGCATCGACATCGTCGTGAAGGGCAATATCGGCCACATGTCCGCCTTCATGGCCCAGGCCGGCACGCTGGTCGTGCTCGGCGATGCGGGGGACGCGCTCGGCGACTCGCTCTACGAGGCGAAGCTTTTCGTGCGCGGCAAGGTGAAAAGCCTCGGGGCCGACTGCGTGAAAAAGAAGATGAAGCCGAAGCATCTCGAGCTTCTGGCGGAACTCCTGAAACGCGCCGGGATCACCGACGTCAAGCCGGAGGAGTTCACCCGCTACGGCTCCGCCCGCCAGCTCTACAATTTCAACATCGACAACGCCGACGCCTATTGAGGACGGACAGATGACCTATACCAATCCCCCGACCGTCCCGCGTCAGTCCGCCACTTTCGACGATTATACGCTCTCCGAGATCCGCCGCGCCGCGGCGACCGGGATCTACGACATCCGGGGCGGCGGGGCGAAGCGCAAGGTGCCGCATTTCGACGACCTGCTGTTCCTCGGCGCCTCGATCTCGCGCTATCCGCTGGAGGGCTACCGCGAGGCCTGCGGCACCAACGTGGTGCTCGGCACCCGCTTCGCGAAGAAGCCGATCGAGCTGAAGATCCCGATCACCATCGCCGGCATGAGCTTCGGCTCGCTCTCCGGGCCCGCCAAGGAGGCGCTCGGCCGCGGCGCGACCCTCGCCGGGACCTCCACGACGACCGGCGACGGCGGCATGACGGAGGAGGAGCGCGGCCATTCCGAGATCCTCGTCTACCAGTACCTGCCGTCGCGCTATGGCATGAACCCGCGCGACCTGCGCCGGGCCGACGCGATCGAGGTCGTGGTCGGGCAGGGCGCAAAGCCGGGCGGCGGGGGCATGCTGCTCGGGCAGAAGATTTCCGAGCGGGTGGCCGCGATGCGCACCCTGCCGGAAGGCATCGACCAGCGCTCCGCCTGCCGCCATCCGGACTGGACCGGGCCGGACGATCTTGAGATCAAGATCCAGGAGCTGCGCGAGATCACCGATTGGGAGAAGCCGATCTACGTCAAGGTCGGCGGCGCGCGGCCCTATTACGATACCGCCCTTGCGGTGAAATCCGGCGCCGATGTGGTGGTGCTCGACGGTATGCAGGGCGGTACGGCGGCGACCCAGGAGGTCTTCATCGAACATGTCGGCCTGCCGACGCTCGCCTGCATCCGGCCGGCGGTCGCGGCGCTGCAGGAACTCGGCATGCACCGCAAGGTCCAGCTCGTCGTCTCCGGCGGCGTGCGCAGCGGCGCCGATGTGGCAAAGGCGCTGGCGCTCGGCGCGGACGCCGTCTCCATCGGCACGGCGGCGCTGGTCGCGATCGGCGACAACGATCCGAAATGGGAAGCGGATTACAATAAGCTCGGGACCACGGCCGGGGCCTATGACGACTGGCACGAGGGACGCGACCCGGCGGGCATCTCGACCCAGGATCCGGAGCTGATGAAGCGGGTCGACCCGGTCGCCGCCGGGCGTCGGCTCGCCAACTATCTCAAGGTGATGACGCTGGAGGCGCAGACCATCGCGCGCGCCTGCGGCAAGAGCCATGTGCATAATCTCGAGCCGGAGGATCTCTGCGCGCTGACCATCGAGGCTTCGGCCATGGCAGGCGTGCCGCTCGCAGGCACCGACTGGATACCCGGCAAGACCGGGCTCTGAACACGCCGAACGACGCGGCGCCGAACGCCGTGCGCATCGACAGGGAGAACTGGGGACTTAGGAGGGTTCATGACGAAGGATCTCGCAGCCTTTGCGAAAGAGAAGGGGGTCAAGTACTTCATGATCTCCTTCACCGACCTGTTCGGCGCCCAGCGCGCCAAGCTGGTCCCGGCCGCCGCCATCGCGGACATGCAGAAGGAGGGCGCGGGCTTCGCCGGCTTTGCCGCCTGGCTCGACATGACGCCGGCCCATCCGGATCTCTTCGCGGTCCCCGATCCGTCCTCGGTGATCCAGCTGCCCTGGAAGAAGGACGTCGCCTGGGTCGCGGCCGATTGCTTCATGGAGGAAAAACCGGTCGCGCAGGCGCCGCGCAACACGCTTCTGCGTCTGGTCGACGCCGCGGCGAAGAAGGGCCTGCGCGTCAAGACCGGCGTCGAGGCGGAATACTTCCTGATCCTGCCGGACGGCTCCGAGATCTCCGATCCGCGCGATACCGCGGTGAAACCCTGCTACGACCAGCAGGCAGTGATGCGGCGCTACGACGTCATCTCCGAGATCTGCGACTACATGCTGGAGCTCGGCTGGGGGCCGTACCAGAACGATCATGAGGATGCGAACGGCCAGTTCGAGATGAACTGGGAATTCGACGACGTGCTGAAGACGGCGGACAAGCATTCCTTCTTCAAGTTCATGGTCAAGTCGGTCGCCGAGAAGCACGGGTTGCGGGCGACCTTCATGCCGAAGCCCTTCAGCCACCTGACCGGCAATGGTTGCCATTGCCATGTCTCGGTCTGGGACAAGAAGGGCAAGGAGAACGTCTTCGCCGACAAGAAGGACGAGCTCGGTCTTTCGAAGGACGGGATGCACTTCCTCGGCGGTATCATGAGCCATGCGCGGGCCCTCGCCGCGATCACCAACCCGACGGTGAATTCCTACAAGCGGATCAATGCCGCCGGCACGCTCTCCGGCGCGACCTGGGCGCCGAACTCGGTCACCTGGTCCGGCAACAACCGCACCCACATGGTGCGCGTGCCGGGACCGGGACGGTTCGAGCTGCGTCTGCCGGACGGCGCGGCCAATCCCTACCTGCTGCAGGCGGTGGTGATCGCGGCCGGTCTCGACGGGCTGGCGGCCAAGGCCGATCCGGGCAAGCGCTACGACCACGACATGTATGCCGAACCCGCGCTCGCCGCCGACGCGCCGAAGCTGCCTCTGAACCTCCTGGACGCGATCCGGACCTTCGAGGCGGACAAAGGGCTGACCGCGGCGATGGGCAAGGAATTCTCCGCGGCCTATGTGAAGCTCAAGACCGGCGAGTGGAACAGCTACACCTCGCATCTGACCGAATGGGAACGCGAAACCACGCTCGACATTTGAAAATCGGGATGCCCTGATAGAATTCTGCCAAGCCTTTGAGGGACCTCCGATGACCGAACTGAACGAGCTGACCGCGTCCGAAGCCGCCAGGGTTCTGGCCTCCGGGGAGGCCTCGGCCGAGGACATGATGCGCGCCTGCCTGGACCGCGTCGCCGCGCGCGACGAAACCGTCCGGGCCTGGGCTTTCCTCGATCCCGAACTGGCGCTCGCCAGCGCGCGGGCCGCGGACCGGCATCGCAAGGCGGGCAACTCGCGCGGCCCATTGCACGGCCTGCCGGTGGGCATCAAGGACATCATCGAGACCGCCGACATGCCGACCGAGAACGGCTCGGACCTCTACCGGGGGCAGCGGACCGGACGCGACGCCGAGTGCGTCGCCCGGCTGCGCAATGCCGGTGCGGTGATCATGGGCAAGACGGTGACCACCGAGCTCGCGAACACCTGTCCCAGCAAGACCCGCAATCCGCACAATCCGGAGCATACGCCGGGCGGATCCTCCGCCGGCTCGGCGGCCGCGGTCGCGGATTTCCAGGTTATGCTGGCGCTCGGAACCCAGACCGCGGGCTCGGTCATCCGGCCCGGCTCGTTCAACGGCATCCATGCCCTGAAGCCGTCGCTTGGACTGATCCCGCGCGAAGGCGTGCTGATGCAGTCACACACACTCGACACGGTCGGGGTTTATGGCCGTTCGGTGGAGGACCTGGCGCTGATCACGGACAGCATGGCGGCGTTCGATGCGTCGGATGCCTTCAGCTTCGGCGGCCGCCGTTCCAGCCTTACCGCCGATCTCAATCTCGAAACCCCGGCGCCCAGGTTCGCCTTTCTCGAGACGCCGGCCTGGGCGCAGGCGGATGCGGGCGCGCGCGATGCCATCGAACGTGTGGTCGACGGTCTCGGCGCGCGCTGCGTCAGGGAGAGCCTGCCGTCCCCGTTCGATCGCATCCTCGACTTCCACGCCACGGTCATGGCGGCGGAAATGCTGACCTATTACGGACCGGATGCCGAGGCCAGCCCGGGCAAGGTCAGCGATCTGCTGAAAGCGCGTTTGGTCGCGGCCCGCAATGTTCGTGCCGGCGATTATGTCGAAGCGCAACTGGCGCGCGGAGCGATCAACGGCGCGCTGGCAGCATTGCTGGATCGCTATGACGCGGTGCTGTGTCTTCCGGCACCCGGCGCGGCGCCGAAAGGCCTCGGCTCGACCGGCAATCCCATCTTCAACGGTCTCTGGACCTATCTCGGCGTGCCCTGCGTGGCCCTGCCGCGGCTGAGCCTCGACGGTCTGCCGCTCGGCGTGCAACTGGTCGGCAAGCCGGGTGAGGATGGCAAGCTGCTGCGCACCGCCCGCTGGCTCGATCGCGAACTCGCGGGCTGATCCTGGAACTTCAGTCGGCTGATTCCGCCGCTTGCGCCTCGGCGCGCGCCCGTCTCTGACGGAGCGCCTCGCGCTGGGCGATATAGAGCGTGCTGGCGACGATGAGCCCGGCGCCGACGATCGTGCGTTCGTCGGGGATCTCCGCGAAGACGAGATACCCGGCGAAGGCGATGGTGATCAGGCGCAGGTACTGGAACACCGAAATCGCGCTCGCCTCCCCGACGGCGTAGGCCTTGATGTCGAAATAGACGCGCGCGGTGGCGCCGACGCTGAGCACGACGAGGACGATCCAGAGGTCTGTGTCCGGCCATTCCCAGTGGGAGAGCGCCGGCGGCATGCTGGCGAGCGTACTGATCACCATGAAATAGACCATCAGCGTGCCCGGCGGATCGTCCTTCGAGAGGGTTTTGCCCTGGATCAGCATGACGGCGAAGAGCGCCGCGCTGACGAGGGCGGAGAGCATGGCGAACTGCAGCCCCTCAAGGCCCGGATCGACCACCACGACGATCCCGGCGAAGCCGACGAGGGTGGCGCCCCAGCGGTGGATGCCTACTTTCTCGCCGAGCATCGGCCCGGCCAGCGCCGTCATGAAGAGCGGGGTCGAGAAGAACAGCACCGAGGCGGTCGTGATCGGCAGCGCGCCGAGCGCGTAGAAGCCCGCATTCATCGAAATCGCGCCGATCGCGCCTCGGAGCAGATGCATTTTCCAGCGCCGGCTGAACAGCACGCGTTTGCCGGAGCCGATCAGGAACGGGATCGTCATGGCGAGCGAAAGGACGCAGCGCACAAAGACGATCTGCGTCGAGGCCAGACCGTCGGAGGAGATCTTGACCCCGACGGTCATTACCGTTGCCGCGAGGCAAGAGGCGAGGATCCAGAGCGCTCCCTGCAGGTTGTTCGAGAGCGCTCCGGTTTTCACTTAGACCAGTCCTTCCAGGCCGCCATCGACACTGATCGACTGTCCGGTGATATGTTTGCCGGCACTCGAGCAGAGGAACAGGATCATGGAGGCGATATCGTCGGCCGTGACGAACTCTTTGAGCGAGGCGATCGAGGTCATCTCGCTGCGCATCTGGTTCTCGGAGATGTTCGCCGCCGCCGCCTTCGCCTTGATGACGCGGTCGATACGGTCGCCCTCGACGGGGCCCGGCTGCACGCAGTTGCAGCGGATTTTGTCCGGTCCGAGTTCCATCGCGACGGTCCGGGTGAAGCCGACGATGCCCCACTTGGCCGCCGAATAGGGGCTCCGCATCGGGAAGCCGAACTTGCCGGCCGCCGAGGACAGGTTGACGATCGCGCCGCCACCGGCCTCACGCAGATGGGGAACGGCCATCTGGGTCATCAGGAAGGTGCAGGTCAGGTTGATCTCGATGCAGGCCATCCAGTCATTGATGTCGACGCCTTCGACCGGCCCGGTCGGCCCGGCGGTGCCCGCATTGTTCACGAGGATGTCCAGCCCGCCGAGATAGTCGAGGCCGGTCTCGAACATCGTCTTCAGCGCATCTCGGTCGGACACGTCCGTCACCATGCCGTCGAGATTCGGGATCTTGTCCCGGGCACTCTCGAGCTGGTCCTGGTCGATGTCGCAGATGAACACTTTCGCGCCGGCATTGCTGAACAGCTCCGCTGTGCGGCGGCCGAGACCGCCGGCGCCTGCGGTGATGAGTGCGCGCTTGCCCGTGAGATCGAGCTGCATTGTTACCCCCCAAAGTCGGATTTGTTTCTCTTGGAGGGGCGACTATAGCTGGATTGCTGCACTGCGGCAGCAGCGAAAATGGAGCGGGATTGGTTCCGAACAGCGTTGTTTTCGAAGCTGACGCTAGCCGAATTCCCAGCCGGTGGAGGCGGCGAGATCTGTCTTGGAGACCCCGATGACGGTGACTGTGCCGCCGTCGGAGAAGGTGACCACGGTGTTGCCGGCTGTTTCCGTTCCGCTTGCGACCGTGAGACCGCTCCGCAGCACCAGGGCGTCGGTTCCGGCTGTGAAGTCCGCGACCGTGTCGTTGCCGCCGCCGAACTCGAAGATGAAGCTGTCCGCTCCGTCTCCGCCGACAAGCGTATCGTCGCCGCGATTGCCGGCGATGAAGTCGTTGCCTTCGCTGCCGGAGATCAGGTCGTTCCCCTGTCCGCCATAGAGCGTGTCGTCGCCGAAATTGCCGGAAAGGCTGTCATTGCCGGTATTGCCGTAGACGATGTCGTTGTCCTGGCCGCCGAACAGCAGGTCCGCGTTCTCGCCGCCCGACAGCGTGTCCGCGCCTTTGTTGCCGTAGAGCACATCGTTGTCGTTGCCGCCGAACACCGTGTCCGTGTCCTGGCCGCCATAGAGCGTGTCCATGCCGCCGCCGCCGAAGACATAGTCGGTGCCCTGGTTGCCGTAGACGATATCCTCGCCCCAGCCCGAGCCGACCGTGTCGTTCCCACCGCCACCGGCCAGTGTGTCGTCCTCGTCGCCGCAGGAGATGAACTGGGTCGCATCGTCACCGACGACATAGTTCTGACCCGCGCCGCCGGTGACCGTCGCATTGCCCACGATCGCCGCGAACTCGATATTGTCGATCTGCAGGGTCGAGCCCACCGGCAGGCCGCCGGTGTCGATGACGAAAGCCTCGCCGCCGTTCGTGGATTCGCCGGTGATCTGTACCGTCTGTGCCTCGGTTCCCGTGCTCGAGAAGCTGATCGAGCGGATATCCATCGACATACCGGAATTCTTGGCCAGAAAGGTCTGACCATGCCCGTCGAGAAAACTCTGGTCCGTCGAGGAGGGTTCGGTGCTCCGGATCTCGCCGGTCAGCGTGGTGCTCGCGGTACTGCTGACTTCGGCGGAGGACGTCCCCCTGTTCGTCAGCGAGACGCCGGACGGCAGGGTCGCGGTGACGAGGTTGCCGTTGCCGGTATTCTCGACCAGTGCGCCGGTCGCCTTGCCACCCGAACTGTTGACCAGCGTCCGGCTGGTGGCTGTGCCGGCGGTGTCGGCGGTGGACTGGTTCGTCACGGTAAGGCCGCTGCCGGAACTCCCGCCGGATGAGCTGCCGCTGCCGGTGGCCGGCGCGACAAAATCCGTCAGGGTCACGTCGTTGCCGGTGCCGCCGACATAGCTGATCTTGTAGGTTCGCCCGCCGGAGCTGAAGGTGGCGCCTTCGGCGAGATCCGTGAAAGTACCGGTTATGGCGCCGGTGCCGGTATTGTCGATAACCGTGAGGACATCGCCCTGCTTCGTGCTGCCGTCGGAGGCGACGGTCAGGGTGGCATCCGAGATCGTATAGGTGCCACCGCCTTTCAGGACGTCGTAGGTGAAACTGCCATTGCCGTCGGTCTTCACGTCGACGTGGAAGGTCGTGGTACTTCCCCCGGCGACGCCGATTGTCTTGTTACCGTTGACGGTCAGCCCGCCGTCGACCTCGCCGGCCCGTCCGAACTGCGCCCCGTCTTTCAGGGAGAGGGAGCCGGTCACGGTCCCGTTGCCGGCGAGCTTTCCTCCGGACTCGACCTTTACCGCATTTGTATTGCCGATCGAGCCATTGACCACGAGTGTGCCGCCGGAAACGGTTGTGCCGTCGCTCCCGCTATAGGTGTTGCTCCCGGTCAGAACCAGCGTTCCGTCACCGCTCTTTATGACGCCGCGCGAGCCGCTGATAACCCCGCTGAAGGTCGTGTCGGCGCTCTGGTTGATCGTCAGATTGCCGGCCGGCAGGGCAACCGACCCGGAACCCTTCAGCCCGCCGATCGTCTCTTCGCTGCTGGTCTGCAGAGTGCCGGTGGTCGGATTGAACGTTGCCTTGGCGAGTGCGCTGTCCGCATCCGAGGCGTTCAGGACAAGGGTGCCCCCGGTGATGTTCACCGTGCCGGTGAAGTCGGTGCTCACACCCTGGATCAGGGCGGTGCCGTCCCCGGATTTTGTCAGTGCATAGCCGGCGCTGCCGTCCGATATGGTGCCGTTATGAAAGAAGAGATTCTCGTCGACCTTGATCGTGCCGCCGCCAGACCCGACGGTGAATGCGTTTGCCGATGTAACGTTGTTGCCGGTTTTGACGAGCGTGCCGTTGTCGAGGGTGATCGTTCCGCTGCCGAGCGCGCCGGCAGTGCTCACGCTTGCCGAACCGCCGCCGGTGATCGTGAGGCCGCCTGAGAAATCGTTCGAGCCGGAGAGGGTCAGCGTCGCATTGTTGGACGCGACGCCGCCGGCGCCGGTGATCTTGGCCGAGATGACGAATGTCTGACCGGACTCCCCGGTCTTGCCGATGGTGAATTTCGCGCCCGAGGAGACTGTAATCGTCTGGGCCGTGCTGCTCGAGATCGTGACCGTGCTGCTCGAGGCGGAATAGTTCGCGGCCGAACTGGTGATGGTGACCCCGGTTGTCAGGTCGATCGACGTGACGCTCGAACCGAGCCGGATGGCGTCTGCGTCGCCGGGATTCTCGTCAGCCCAGATTTGGCCGAAGCTGTTGAGGGTGCTTGAACTCCCGCTGGAGGAGGGGGCATTGAAATTGGTCCCCAAGGCGCCGGGATGGCTGGCGAGGGCGCCCCGGGTTACACCCGGCATATGGCGCATCTGGCCGCCTGCGACATATAGGCGGCCGCCGTCATTGCCGGCGCCGACGCGATCCTCAAAGGCGGAAACCGGCGCTCCGAAGCTGCAGGCGAGAGCCTCGAGGAAGGCCCGTCCGGTTCTTCCCTTGCCGCTTTCGCAGGCGATGAGCCTGACATCCGCGCCCGCGAGACGTGCACGGATTGCGCCGACCGTGTCGGCCGCCGAGGCGAGCGCAGCTGCGTCGATCGGAAAAGCGCCCAGCTGGATTTGCCCCGGCGCGCCATGGGCCATGATGTAGAGGGCGTCGAGGGGACCGAATGAGCCGAGGATTTCGGCGATCTGCCGCAACCCGTCGCGCGAAGGGTCAATGAACCTGAGATCGGCTGCGGGAAACAGCTGTCTTGGGGATCCCCGATCCGCCACGGCCCGAGGGTCGACAATGGCGACGCTTCGTCCCGTCGCAATCAGCCCGTTTTCGCTCTGCCGGGCTGAAACGCTCGACGGTGTCGCAATACCATATCGCTTGCCGGCGGATCCGCAGGACGGTGCCGCAACTGTTCTGCTCATATCTGGAACCCCCGGCACCGGAAGATGCCGAAAAGATGTTTGAACTCAGAGCATTTATGGTTGAGACAAGATTGATCTTCGTCAACGATGCAAAAGTGACGATTTGTGACAACTATTTGTTTTAAAGCGATTATTGAGGTTAACGGGGAATGTGAAAGAAATTATCAAAGGTTCATTTATGAACGTAAACTCATTGCGGTTAATCGGGCGACTGCTTCGCGTGGAGGTGACGGATCCCTACCCGCGGATCACCGATTGCATAAAGTAGTAACCCTGTCCGTGTGCCGAGCCGATCGGCGCGTCCGTCCCGAGCTGGGCCTCGATCTTGCGCCGCAAGCGCCGGATCACCTGATCGACGAAGCGATGGTCCTCAAGATACTCGGACTTCCCCATGCGCCTGCCGATCTCGAAACGGGAAACCGGTTTTCCGGGGGCCTCCGTCAGACAGTCGAGGAGCTGGGATTCCGCCCGCGTCAATTGTATGGACTGACCGTCCGGCGCGGTCAGCTGCCATGAGAGCAGGTTCAGGTTCCAGGACGAGCTCTCCTGGCGGTCTCTTGGAACGTTGCGTTCGCGCTGTCGCTGGATCGATTGCACGGCCGCCGCAAGTTCGCCGAGGTCGACCGGCTTTACCAGATACACGTTCGCGCCGGTTTCGTAGCCGTCAATCCGGTCCTGCACCGATCCGCGTGCCGTTGCCATGACGATCCCGAGAGACGGCTCGCGTGCACGTGCCGCCGCGGCGATTTCCGCGCCGCTCTCTGCGGCCAGCCCGAGATCCAGCACCACCACGTCCGGCACCCGCTCCTCGAAATGTTGCCAGAAAGTGCGACCGTCTGAAGCGCTGCGGACATCCATGCCGCGCGCTGTCAGGAAGGCGACGACCTCTTCGAGGAGTTCCCGTTCGTCCTCCACGACGATGACGGAGATTGTGGAACCGGTGGTGCTGCTCGTCATGCGGAGAGGTCCGTCATTGAAGAGGTGAGGGGCAGGCGGATGAGGAAGCGGGTACCACCCGATGAACCCCCATCGCAACGAACCGTGCCGCCGTGCGCGGTCACAATCGAGCGGACAAGGTGAAGACCGAGACCGGCGCCGCGCGTGCCCCGGGCGTTTTCCTCCGAGCGATAGTAACGTTCGAAGATCCGCTCCCTTTCGGATGCGACTATTCCGGGGCCCTGGTCCGTAACTGTGATCTCGGCAGAGTTCTCGTCTGAGGTGACCGAGACGTTGATCGGTGTCCCGGACGGAGCGTATTTGACCGCATTGTCGAGCACGTTCGAGATCGCTACTTCCAGAAGGCGGGGGTCGGCGGTCAGGATGACGGGCGTCTCCGGAAGGTCAAGGTCGAACGGACGGTCCTGGTTCGCGGTCTTCAGCATTTCGGCCGCATCCTCGACCAGCTCGCAGATCTCGAGACGTTCTGCCTGCAGCAGCATCGCGCCGCCTTCGATCCTCTCGTCGATCAGGCAGGTGTCGATCATCCGCCTGAGACGCCGCACCGAGGCGCGGATCTTGTCCAGCCGCCCGCTATCCTCCGGCTCGCGCGTCGTCAGATTCTGCGCGGCTGAGTCGATGATCGCGAGCGGATTGCGGAACTCGTGACTGACCATGGCGACGAACTGCTGCTGCAACCGGCGCGCATCCCGTTCACGCTCGATCGCGGCATCGAGCTCCGATGTCCGTTCGGTGACCCTGCGTTCGAGAACCTTCTCTTGCTCCCGGGCCGCGGCCAGCGCCTCGCGCTGGATGTCTTCCTTCTCGCTCTGCACCCGGCCGAGGCGCTGCAGCAGCATGTAGGCGAAGACGATCATTTCGAAGACCGACCCCAATTGTGCCCCGGTCAGGGTGAGGGCATTGCTCGGGATCACGCCGAGGTCACGCATGGTGGCGAGGGCGACGGCGGCGCCGAGGCCCGTCCAGGTCAGCATCAGGGGGCGGGCGGCCGGTTCGCCGCGGAACAGGCCGACCGCCGTCAGCATGAAGAGGATGCCGGCGCCCGGCAGGACAATCGTGCTGACCAGGCTGTTTGCCCAGTAGCGCTGGTCCTCCGGGACAAGTGCGCAGAGCGCCATCAGGGCGAGGCCTGTTGCGGCAACGACCCAGATCATCAGTCGGACGGTCTGGGGGATCCGCGCCGTCGAGAGGAAGATCGCCGCGAAAGCGGCGGTCCCGACGATGGTCATCGCGACGAAGAAATGCGGGTCGACCGAATATGTCTTGGCGAACTCCGGCCAGAGATGACCGGGGCCGGTTCCGTTGATCAGCAGCCAGACACCCGAATGGGCGATCAGATTGAAGAGATAGACCAGGTAGATGGCCTGGCGGGTATAGGCAAAGAGTCCGAGCGCCGAAAGGGCAAAGACGGCCGCAATGCCGAGGTAGAAGGCCTGTACCGCGAAATAGTCCTGCTCCGCCTCGAGAAGCTGGTCGAGCCTGCGGAGTTTCAGGTCGAGGGTCACCGTGCTGCTTGTCCTGCCTCGGACCAGCAGGACCGTCCTCCCCTCGGCGATTTCCATGGGGGCAATGTGATAGCGGGTGCGGATGTCGGTGACCGGCGTCGCATGGTCACCAAGCTCGACGAAGGGAACCGGCACGCCGTCCTCGGGCACGCGGAAGACCTGGAGCCGGTCGAAGTTCGGCAGTTCGAGGCTGAGATACCAGAGGCCGGCCGCGTCCGGCGCGACCTGCAGCACGATCCGGGCCCAGAGTGTGTCGGGGATATAGCCGTGGCTGAACACCCGGGTCTCTTCCGCGGCGCCGGGAGTTGTCAGGCGGTCGAGTGCCTGGGCGGGGGTGAGTGAGCCGTCGGTGTCGAACAGGATGGTGCGCGGCAAGAGCGCTGTCGCGGAGGTTGTGCTTCCGATCTCTGTGACCGGCTCGGCGGACGCGCCCGCAGAGAAGGCGCAGAAGGTAATTAACGATACAAAAAATATGGGAATGTGTTTGCTGAAATACATCTGGGTACCGCGAAGCACGAAAATGACAGTGGGGAAGTTTCGTCAGAAACCCGAGCTGCAGCAAGTGCGCCTTGGTTAATCCTAGCGTCGTTTCTTTTCCAACACCCGTTTTATGCGGGCTTCCAGCTCGCGGTCTTCGTCCTCGGTGTGCTTCTTCATCGCCTTGTCGAGGGCCTTCTCGTGCCCCTCGTGGCCGTAGACGAGGCCGGCGATGACGAAGGCGAGGGAAAGGCCGAGCGCGGACATGGTGGCGCCAAAGCCCCAGAGTGGGCCGTATTCCCGGCCGATGACGACGATCCCCCACCAGAACGCGGCGAAGGAGGCGACGGAAGCGAGCAGAAGGAAGCCGATGCGCAGGCAGAGTCCGCCGATACGGTTGGCAGACATGAGCTCGCGGAAGGCGGCGCTGGTCTCCGCGTCGCGGATCGCGCGCGTGATGTCCTTGCGGGCGAGCTTGGTCCAGTCGCCGACATACATGCCGGTCTTACCCTCGCCGCGGCCCGGATTGAGGATCACCTCTTTCAGGTCCTCGACGATCGCGTTCGCCCGCTCCTCGGCGGGGCGGCGTTTCAGGCTGGCGAACGGCGAGTCCGATGCGCGCTCGTTCTTCTCGTCGGCAGAAGCGTCGCGTCGCAGATCGAACACCGCCGGCGTCCGGTCATCGGCCATCAGGCGTCGCGCTCCCGTGAAACTGTTCATCCGTCGGGTCTCAGGCGCATCCCTGCGCCACCATTTCATGCAAGTAGCGGTTCAGGGTGACGGTTGCAACAGGCTCGACAGGATCGAACAGCAGGGTGAGGGCGGCTGTCTCCTCGTCGTAGCGCCGGACCGAGGTCTTGGCAGCGAAGAGGGCGCCGGGGCCGGCGGTCGGCACCAGGACGCGCAGCTCGGCACGGTCGTTCGGTTTCAGGTTGCCGTAGTACCCGACGATCTTGATGCCGAGCGTGTTCCAGTCGTCGATCGTGTAGGGCGTCGATCCGACGACCGCCGTCATCGGCGCGGTGGCGCGCGGCGCGCGGCGGCGTTCGTGTCCTTTTTGCCCGGAAGAGGCGGGGGACTGTTCTGGGGACTGCGGCATGGGCGGCCTCGTTCTGTCTTCGGGTTTTCTTGGCGGCAGCGCCCTTTCTGGCGCACTCCGCGGGTGATGCCGTTCCTTTAAGCAACCCCCGTGCCACTTCCGGCAAGTGCCCGAAAACCTTTCTTTACCGATCTTAACGAACGGGCTCCGAACCCTCGAAAGTCCCATGGGAGGCGGTTTTCGCCGGTTTGCCCAAGGGCCGCGGCAAGATCTGCCGGACCCATTCTGCCGCCTGTCCTGGCCCCGGTCTTAATCTCTAGCTGTGCCGGGCCACGACCTGGTCGCGGGTCGGCCAGGCCGGGCGGGTCGCGACGTCCTTCGAGGCGCAGGAGCTGCAGCGCATCCGGGTGCCGACTTCCGGCACCGGGAAGTCCGGGCCGAGCTGCGAGATCAGCATTGCCGTCGCCGCCTCGGCATTGTGTCCGCAGCGGTTGCACCAGCAGAAGACGCCGATCCCGGCGCGGGCGAGGTCCGCGAGGGTGGCCGGACGGTTGCGCTGTTCGTCCCGCTGCAATGCCCTGTCCTTGAAGCGTCCCATCCACCCTGTTCCCATTCCACCGATCGAATGAGAACATAACAAGAACATTTAAGGTGGACAAGCATCCCCGCCATAACGGATTACGTCATTTGCGGGGCGAGGCTCGGGACCTAGCGGGAGCGCCAGACGGGGTCGAAGGTGCCGACCGGACCGGCCGGAAAGTCCCAGAAAACCGGGGTCGTCGAGAGTTCGACCGGACTGGCGAGGCGGTGGGCCGGGCCCCAGTGCGTGTTCTCAACCTGTGGTGCGAGATCGGCCGCAGTCTCGGGCGCGAAGGCGGGGGCGCCCGGATCCTCGAAACGGCCTTCCAGGAGTGCCGCGGTGCGGGCGAGGGAGGTGCGGAAACTGGAGCCGGCACCGCTGCGAACGCGTTCGGCGAGGCCGCTGAGGGCCGCGGCGGCGAGAATGAAGCCGGTCGCGTAGTCCAGCGCCTGCACGGGCAGGGGGGTCGGCCTGTCCTTCTTGTAGTGGCGCATCCCGGTCTCGGCGATCCCGCTGCTCATCTGCACGATGCTGTCGAAGCCGCGCCGCTTCGCCCAGGGGCCGCTCCAGCCGTAGGCACAGAGTGCGACATCGACCAGGCCCGGATTGAGCGCGCGGCGCCGGGCGGCATCGAGCCCGAAACCGGCGAGCGCGTCCGAGCGATAGCCATGCACCATCACGTCGGCGCCCGCGATCAGCTCCTTCAGGCGCTCCATCCCGTCGTTGGTGCGCAGGTCGAGCACGGCGGAACGCTTGCCGAGCAGCATTTCCTCCTCCAGCGCCTCGCTCCAGAGGTCCGATGGAGGATCGATCCGCAGCACGTCGGCGCCGTAGCCGGCGAGGAATCGCGTCGCGGTCGGTCCGGCGAGCACACGCGTCAGGTCAAGCACCCTGATCCCGGCGAGTGGCTGGGAGGGGACGATGTCCCAGGAGGCGGAGTCGGGGCCGGCAAAGCTTTCGTGCCGCAACAGCGGTTCGGCGGCCACCGCCTGACCTTGCGGATGGGCGGCCCAGGCTTCGGCGGAGCGCATTTCCCCGGCGCAGCCGCCGGCCGCCACGACGGCGTCCTCGAGCGGTGCGCCGTCCCATTCGGCGACCGCGGCGGCGACCTTGGTCCGGTCGGCGGTGTCGTCATCGCGTATCCCGAGGACGGAAAGCGCCGCCCTGCGGTGGTGCGGCGCATTGGTGTGGAGGCGGATCCAGCCGTCGCCGGTGTGATAGTCGCCAGCCACGGGATCCCAGACCGGCGGCAGCTCCCAGCCGTCGGGGCGGAGCGAGCTCTTGAACCAGAAGGATGCGAGCCTGCGGTCGACCGCGACCTCGGCTGGCGTGCCGTGTCGCGCCGCGATCAGGTCCGCGAGCGCTTCTCCGGCGACGGCGATGGATGCGGCCGCGAGATCGGAGACGGCGTAGACCGAGGGCAGGGCGCCAGGCTCGGCGAAGAGGGGCGCTGGCCGTTCGGGCAGCCGCGCGGCTTTCCGGATTTCGGAGAGGAAGTACGAAAGCGATGACATGGTTCTAGCCGGTAACGAGGCGGGGGAGCTTTTCGAAACGGGAGATAACGTCCACCAAGGAGGCGGAGGAAGCGAGCTTTTTGTATCCGGAGGTCAGCTCGAAGGTCGGCTGGCGCTGCCCTTTGCGCTGTTTCTTGGAGACCGAGAAGAGCGGCATTTCGTGGCTGTGCCGGAAGATCGAGAAGGCGACCCCGTCGTCGGTATGGTCGATCGCGTAATCGCGCCATTCGCCGGAGATGACCCGGCTGGAATAGAGGGAAAGGAGCTGGCCGAGTTCCTTTTTTGTGAAGAAGAGACCGCGCTGCGGCGACCGGCTTTTCTTGAGCCGAATCAGGTCCGCCATGGGCCACTCACCTACGGATTTCTTGCCAGTTCATGACATGCAGTTTTCCTGAAAAAACCACCGGCGTAAAGTCCGCGTTCATCAAACCGCCCGGGGCTGCGAGAGCGGTTTGATTTCGGGGGGCGCGCCATGTAGGTTGCGCTCTTCCGCTGAAGCGGGTGAAACGTGGCCGGACCGGACTGCCGGGCCGGCGCTTCGCAACGGAGACAGGCGTGGCAGATATTTTTCGCGAGATCGACGAGGAACTCCAGCAGGAGAAGGCCGCAAAGCTTTGGAAGCGGTACGGGCCCTATGTCATCGCGCTCGCCGTTCTGATCGTCCTCGGAGTCGGTGGCTATCGCTTCTGGCTCTCCTATGACGCGAAGCAGAAAGCGGCGGAGTCGGCCCGCTACGAGGCCGCGGCAAGTGCCCTCGCGGAGGACCCGGCAGGGGCGGCGGAAGCCTTCGGCGCGCTCGCCCGGGACGGCAACAAGGGATACGCGGCGCTTGCCGCGCTCCGGCAGGCCGCGGCGCTGGTGGAAGCCGGCGACCTCGAAGCCGCAATCATCACCTACAAGAAACTGGCCGAGGATCAGGGCACTCCGACCCTGTTCCGGGAACTCGCCCGTCTGCTTTCGGTGACCCACCGGATCGACAGCGGCGACCCTGCCGAGCTTTCCCGCGAGATCGCGGCGCTTGCGAACACGACCGGACCGTGGCGCCCGCTCGCCCGCGAAGCCGAGGCGCTGATCGCGCTGAAAGCCGGCGACAAGGCAAAGGCGCGGGAAATTCTCGAGGGACTGACTGCGGACGCCGAGACGCCCGGCCAGCTGCGCGCGCGGGCGACCGAGCTGCTAAATGCCATCGGCAGCGAGTGATCGGGAGCGTTTCATGACCGGTCGGCACTTGGGGCGGCTTCCGCATTTTGCACTTCTCGCCGGATTCCTGGTGCTCCAGGGCTGCAGCGACGGACTGTTCTTTGGTGAAGAGAAGGAAGGCCCGCCGCTTCCGGGCGAGCGGCTGCCGATCCTGGCGCTGGAGAAGAGCCTCGTACCGGACCCGAATCTTGCCGAGCAACGGGTGATCCTGCCGCGTCCTGTGGAGAATGCCGACTGGCCGCAACCCGGCGGAAACGCCGTGCATGCGATGCATCATCTCGCCGCCGGCGACGTGCTGCGCCGCGTCTGGACGACGGATATCGGCAGCGGTTCGGATGACGAAACCCAGCTGATCGCGAGCCCGATCGTCGTGGACGGCATGATCTACGCGATGGACGCCGAAGGGGAGGTCTCCGCTCTCAAGACCGTTAACGGCGAACGTGTCTGGTCGGCGGAGACGCAGCCGGATGACGAGGACGAGACGATCTATCCGGGCGCGCTTGCGGCCGGCGGCGGCAAGCTTGTCGCGGCGACCGGCTACAGCGAAGTCATCGCCTTCGATCTGAAGAGCGGTGCGGAACTCTGGCGCAGCCGGCTGCCCGGCCCCGCCCGGGGGGCGCCGACCGTCGCCGACGGAAGGGTCTTCGTGACCATTCTCGGGAACCAGGCATTCGCGCTCGATCTGAACGACGGCACGCGGATCTGGTCCCATACAGGGATCGCCGAGGAATCCGCACTGCTTGGAAACGCAAGCGTTGCGGTCAGCGGCGGCTCTGCGATCGTTCCTTATACCTCGGGCGAGCTGTTCGTGCTCCGGGTCGAGAACGGCCGGCTGCTCTGGAACGACAATCTGAGCTCGGTACGGGGCATCAATGCGGTGTCCAAGCTGTCGGACATTCGCGGCAACCCGGTGGTCGACGACGACCTCGTCATCGCCATCAGCCAGTCGGGACGGCTCATCGCCACCGACCTGAATTCCGGCCGCCGGGTCTGGGAAGCCCGCGTCGGCGGGGATCAGACGCCGTGGGTCGCCGGAGACTATATCTTCGTCGTCTCCAATCTCGGCGAGGTGCTGGCCCTGACCAAGTCGCGGGGGCGGATCCACTGGATCCAGCAGCTTCCGGTCTTCGAGAACCCGGACGACAAGGAAGGCCTGATCACCTATTCCGGTCCGGTGCTGGTCAGCGACCGTCTGCTGGTCGGATCCTCGACCGGGGAGGTCTATGCGATCTCGCCCTATACCGGAAAGGTCCTCGGCAAGATCGACATAGGATCCGCTGTCTTCGTTCCGCCGGTGGTGGCCGGAGGAACGGTGTATTTTCTGACCGACGACGGCGATCTCGAAGCATTCCGCTAGTCTTCGGGCTGCACTGCTGCATGGCGGCCATGCCGCAAGATTGCTTGATCTGAAGGGCATGCCGGGACTACGGAACAGCCATGAGTTTTACAGTCGCCATCATCGGCCGTCCCAATGTCGGCAAATCGACCCTGTTCAACCGGCTTGTCGGTAAGCGGATTGCCATCGTCGACGACCAGCCCGGGGTCACGCGCGACCGCCGCGAGGGCGAGGGCCGGGTCGGCGACCTGACCTTCCGGCTGTTCGATACCGCCGGTCTCGAGGATGCCGAGAACGAGAGCCTCGAAGGTCGTATGCGCCTGCAGACCGAGGCGGCCGTCGCCGAGGCCGATGCCGTGCTCTTCGTGATCGATGCCCGCGCCGGCGTGACGCCGCTGGACGATCATTTCGCCCGCTGGCTCAGGCGCGTGAAGGACAAGGTGATCCTCGTCGCCAACAAATGCGAGGGCAGGGCCGGAGCGCCGGGCCTCTACGAAGCCTTTGGGCTCGGCCTCGGCGATCCGGTGCCGCTCTCGGCCGAGCATGGCGAAGGGCTGGGCGAGCTCTACGACGCGCTCGACGCATTCGCGCCGGAAGAGGCGCATGACGATTACGAAGCCCTCGCTGCGGACGCCGAGGAACCGGACGACATCATCGAGGAGTCCCCGGACGGCGCGGAGACCTGGATCGACGCGAAGATTCCGGACACGATCCGGCTCGCCATCGTCGGTCGGCCGAATGTCGGCAAGTCTACTTTCGTGAACGCGTTGCTCGGCGAGGACCGGATGCTGACCGGTCCCGAGGCTGGTATCACCCGGGATGCGATCGAGAGTGACTGGGAGTTCGAGGGCCGGCCTTTCAAGCTGTTCGACACGGCAGGCCTGCGCCGGCGCTCCAGGGTGGTCCAGCGGCTTGAATATCTCTCCGGCGAGGACACGAGACGCGCCATCCAGTTCGCCCATGTCGTGGTGCTGATGCTGGACGCGAGCACGATGCTGGAGAAGCAGGACCTCACCATCGCCCGTATGGTGATCGAGGAGGGTCGTGCCCTCGTCATCGCGGCCAACAAGTGGGACATCGTCGAGAACCGGGAGAAGGCGCTCGGCCATCTGCGCGACCGCTTGCAGACTTCGCTGCCGCAGGTGAAGGGCATTCCCTACATCACCATCTCGGCCGAGCGCGGGCGCAATCTCGACAAGCTGCTGAAGGCGGTGGTCGAGACCTACGATACCTGGAACCGCCGGGTCTCCACTTCACGCCTGAACCGCTGGCTGCAGGACATGACGGAGATGCATCCGCCGCCGCTCGCCAAGGGCCGTCGGATCAAGCTGCGCTACATGACGCAGATCAAGACGCGGCCGCCGACCTTCGCCGCTTTCGTCAGCCAGCCGACCGAACTGCCGGAAGCCTATATCCGCTACCTGGTGAACGGGCTGCGCGAGATGTTCAAGCTCTCGGCGGTGCCGATCCGCTTCTACCTGCGCGGCAGCAAGAACCCCTACGTGAAGGACGAGTAGGCCCCACCCGGTCTCAGAACCGGGTGACGACCGTCGCGCCGAGCGCCTGGAAGCTGTCCATCTGCATCAGTGCCTCGATGGACTCCTCAAGGCTGATCTCCTTGCCGACCAGGAGATCCGGCGAGAGCTTGCCGGAGATCACCATGGCGAGCATCGCGTCGTAGCGGTGCGCCTGCATGCCGTGGCTGCCGAGGATCTCGAGTTCGTCGGCGATCACCTTCGCCATCGGCACGGCCGGCGTCGCATGTTCCGCCAGCATCAGCCCGACCTGCACATGCTTGCCGCGCTTGCGCAGGTTTTTGATCGAGTTGAAGCAGGTCGTCGGATGGCCGAGGGCGTCGAGCGAGACATGCGCGCCGCCGTTGGTCAGTTCGATCACCGCTTCCGGTACGTCCGCGACCGTCGCCGCATTGATCGTGTGCACGGCGCCGAGCTTCCTCGCCAGCGCCAGTTTCTCGTCGGAAATGTCGATGGCGACGACGTTCGCCCCAATGGCCTCCGCGATCATGATGGCGGAAAGCCCGACCCCGCCGCAGCCATGCACCGAGACCCACTGACCGGCCGAGACCTTGCCTTGGTCGACCACGGCGCGGAAAGAGGTCGCGAAGCGACAGCCGAAGCTGGCGGCGGTCGCGAAACTGACCTGCTCCGGCAGGGCGACGAGATTGAGGTCCGCCTTGTGGATCGAGACCAGTTCGGCGAAGGAACCCCAATGGGTGAAGCCGGGCTGGAACTGGTTCTCGCAGACCTGCTGGTGGCCGGCATGGCATTCGGGACAGGTTCCGCAGCCGCCGACGAAGGGAACCGTCACCCGGTCGCCGATCTTCCAGCGGGTGACGTCCCTGCCGATTTCGGCAACCGTGCCTGCGAGTTCGTGCCCTGGCACATGCGGCAGTTCGATATCGCCGTCATGTCCGACCCAACCGTGCCAGTCGCTGCGGCAGACGCCGGTCGCCTCGACCTTGAGCACGACGCCGTGGCGCTCCGGCTCTGGGTCCGGAACCGTGACCAGTTTCGGCGGCTCGCAAAAGGCTTCGTAGAGGACGGCTTTCATCGGTGGCTCCCGGAACGGGGTGGGTCGGTCGGGCGGCATCTATAGCCCGCGTTCCCTCCAGTTCACCAGTCCCCTTGGCAAGCGGCGTCGGACGGGACATCATTAACCTCCCTTCCGAGACCGCCTTTCCAATTGAGGATCCGCAATGACCAGCGAAAAACGCACCACCGCTCCGCTTTGGCAATGGAGCGCCGTCGAGCTATCCGGCGCCATCCGCGACCGCCGGGTCAGCGCCACCGACGCCGTCGCCTCCGCCGTCGGACGAATCAAGGCGGAGAACGGCCATATCAACGCCATCGTGGTGGATCAGACGGAGGCGGCGCTGGAACAGGCCGCCGCCTATGACGAGATTCTGCGAAAGGACGGGCCGATCGGTCCGCTGCACGGGGTTCCGGTCGCAATCAAGATCAATGTCGACCAGGAAGGTACCGCGAACAGCAACGGCGTGACCGCCTTCAAGGATGTGATCGCGCCGGGCGACGCGCCGGTCGTCAGCAATCTTAAGAAAGCGGGCGCGATCATCGTCGGCCGCAGCAACACGCCTGAATTCTCCTTCCGCGCCACGACCGTGAACGAGCTGCATGGCCGGACCTACAATCCGTGGGACGACAATCACTCGGCGGGCGGCTCCTCGGGCGGCGCCTCGGCCGCCGTCGCGGCCGGTTTCTGCCCGATCGCGCATGGCAACGACATCGGCGGCTCGCTCCGCTTCCCTGCCTACCAGACCGGCGCCGTGACGGTGAAGCCGGGCCAGGGCCGGGTGCCGGCCTACAATCCCTCGGGCAAGGAGGAACGCTCGCTGCTGGCGCAGCTCATGTCCGTGCAGGGCATCATCGCCCGCGAGGTGCGGGATGTCCGGCTCGCGACCCGCGTGCTGATGCAGCCGGACCCGCGCGATCCGCTGCAGGTGCCGGTCCCGTTCGACGGCCCGCCGGTCGACCAGCCGATCAAGGTCGCCTTCTGCCGCGAGACCAACGGGTACAACATCCATCCGGCGATCGTGTCGGCTCTGGAAGGCGCCGCGGCGGAGCTGGAGAAGGCCGGGTACGTCATCGAGGAGGCGGCACCGCCGATGATCCGCGAGGCGGCGGCGGAGACCCTGCCGGCACTCTATGCAGATTGCGAGATCTTCCTCGGCGAGGCGATCAAGAAATACGGCAGCGCCGATATCCAGAAGGTCTTCGGCTATTATTTCGAGAACTATCCGCCGACCGATGCGGTCGGCCTCCTGAAGGCGATGTCCCGGCGGACGCGCTATCTCCGGGCTTGGAACCTCTTCCTGGAGGAATATCCGCTGGTCCTGACGCCCTTCATGATGCGGCCGGGCTTCACCTGGAACGAGGATGCGGACAGTTCCGCCGGAACCCGCGATATCTTCGACTCGTCGGTCTACAGCTGGATGATCAACTTCCTCGGCCTGCCTGCCTCCATCGCGCCGGCGGGCTATCACGAGGGGCTGCCGCTCTCGGTGCAGATCATCGGCCGCCGCTTCCGCGAGGACCTGACGCTGGATGCCGCCGAGGCCCTGGAACGGGCGAACGGGATCCAGATCCACGAGCTCTGGCGCCGCAAGGGCCTGCGCTGAGGGGGCGCCCTTCACGCCGGATCGCGAGTTCGTCAACGGGCGGATCGGCGCTTGTGAGGGCGCCGATGTCCGCCTCATAATCACGTCCATGAGTCGCCGCCGCATCACCCGCCACCAGCTCTCGATAGACGACATCTCCGCTCTCTACGAGACGCTCTCGGAAAGCCAGAAACAGCGCTATTACCGGCGCTGGAAGGTCGAGACGCCGGTGCTGAATGCCAAGCGCAAGCGCGAGGTGGTGCAGGACGACGTGCGCCTGAAGCGGCTCGAGGACCGTGCGGACGGCATCGAGTTCGCGCTCCGCTTCGACGACCTGACCTACCGCCAGCGCAAGGAGATGGAGCAGATGGCCCGCAATCTCCGCCTCGCGGCGCAGGGAATGAAGAAGATTCTCGACAGGACCTGAAGCCTTTCGGGCACTTGTGCGCTTTCCGCAGCGCGCCGTACTCTTCACCGGTCGCAGTCACAGCCGCTTGAGCCCGATCCCGTGTCAGAGCCCCATATCTCCGCCGAGGCGGCACCGGCCCCGCATCCTTATCGCTGGGCCATGCTGTTCGGCGTCTGGCTGATCTATTTCGCCTTCGGCCTGACGATCAGCGCGTTGGCGCCGATGGTCGGCCCGATCACGAGCGATCTCGGCCTCAGCCACGGCGCGATGGGAACCGTGCTGGGCGCCTGGCCCTTCGTCTATATCGGTGCCGCTGTGCCCTGCGGTATCCTGCTCGACCGGATCGGCGCGCGGAAGGCGCTGCTGCTCGCGGCGGTCATCATGGCGGTCTCGGGCCTCGCGCGCGCGGCCGCCGTCGACCACCTGACCTTGTTCCTCGCTGTCGGCATCTTCGGTTTTGGTGGCCCGCTGATCTCCATCGGCGCGCCGAAGATCATCGCCGAATGGTTCGAGGGCAAGGAACGCGGCTTCGCCATGGGGATCTACATCACCGGGCCGGCGATGGGCGGCATCCTCTCGCTCAGCCTGACCAACGCCGTGGTGCTGCCGCTCCACGGTGGCGACTGGCGCATGGTGGTGACGGACTACGCCCTGATCACCGCCGCTTCCGGCCTGATCTGGCTGCTGATCGCCCAGCATGCCGAGGCCCGCGCCCGCGAGGCGGCGGAAAAGGCGGCGCCGAGGCGCTCCCAGATCGAAGTTTTCAAGGACCTGATGGCGAACCCGGTGGTGCGGATCATCCTTGCCATGAGCGTCGGTATCTTCTTCTTCAATCACGGCACCAACAACTGGCTGCCGGAAATTCTGAAATCGAGCGGCATGAGCGCGGTCGAGGCCGGCTACTGGGCAGCCTTGCCGACGGTGGTCGGGGTTTTCGGCTCGCTCACCATCCCGCGCCTCGCGACGCCGGAACGGCGCGCTGCGATCCTCGGCGGCCTCTTCGTGCTGGCGGGCGCCTGCACCCTCCTGCTGCAGCTGGGCGAGGGGCCGGGGCTCTTCGTCGCGCTGGTCTGCCAGGGCCTCGCGCGCGGTTCGATGATGACCATCGCGCTTCTGTTCCTCGTCGAGGCGCGCGGCGTTGGTTCAAAGAATGCGGGATCGGCTGGCGGGCTGTTCTTCTCAGCGGCGGAGATCGGCGGGGTCTCGGGCCCGGTCGCGATCGGGGTGATCCACGACGTGACAGGCGGCTTTACGGCCAGCCTCTGGGTGCTGAGGGGGATCTGTCTGGCGCTGCCGGGAGGCCTGCTTGTGATCCGCCGCGTGATGCGGGAAGAGCCGGCTGCCTGAGGCAGCCGGCTCCTGTCGGGTAAAGGTACCGCTTACTCCGGTGCGGCTTCGGCGGTGCCGGAGGTGTCGAGAGCCGCAGGCTGCATCGCCGGAACCGGAGCGTCGCCGGGTTTCTCTGCGACGGCCGTAGCCGACTTCTCGAGGAATTCCTGCAGGCCGAGAGGGCTTCCGTCCGGTCCGACGACCGAGAGCCCGGATTCCTTCAGCATATGGTCGACGAAGGGGGCAAAGGCGCGATGCCGCAGTACGGCTCCGAGAACTTGGTCGGGCAGTCCGCCGCCCGCCGCGACGGCCTCGCCGCCCGAGCCGCCGACACCAAGACCGTTCATGTCGACGATCGAGATGTTGGAGATCTTCTCCGCCGGCTTGACCGCTTCCGCCATGATGACCGGTAGGACACGGATGGTTTCCTCGCGCAGACGGTATTCGATGATCTGCGAGGAAAGCTGGTTTTCCGCCCGGATCTGGGCTTCGCGGCCTTCCGCCTCCGACAAGAGGCGGCTCTTCTCGGCCTGACCGAGGCGCTCGATCTGCCCGGCCTTCGCATCGGTCTCGATCCGGATCGCATCGGCGAGGTCGACGGAGGCGTCTTTCTCCGCTTGAGCGGAGACGCGAACGCCGGTGGCCTGGACCTCGGCTTCCTCGGTCGCTTTGATGACCGCGATCTCCTTGACGCGGGTGGCTTCGGCGCGTTGCCGCTCGGTGATCACCGCTTCCTCGGCCTTCACCTGTTCGGCGCGCGCGATCTGTGCTTCGGCTTCCGCCTGGCTCACGGCCTTGGATTTTTCCGCCAGCGTGATCTGCGCCTCTTGCTCGGCGATATCGATCTCGCGCTTCTTGGCGATTTCCGCCGCCTCGATTTCCTGCTGGCTGGCGATCTCCGCCGCCTTGATCTTCCGGTTCGCCATCACCGAGGCTTCCTGGGAGCGGCGCTCGGCTTCGGCCTTGGCCTCGGCTTCGGTCGCGTCGGCCTCGGACTGCTTGCGCGCGATCTGCGCCTTAGCCGCGGCCTCGGCCTCGGCCCTGTCCTGGTTGATGGTGAATTCCTGCTTGTCGGCATCGGCCTTGCGGCTGGCGATATCGACGCGCGTCATTTCCTCGATCTGGTTGCGTTCGCGCTTCTTCTCCTCGGTTTCTTTTGTCAGGAGCGTCAGGCCCTTGGCGTCGAAGGTGTTGTTCGGATCAAGGAAGGTGATGTCGGTCTGGTCGAGATAGGTGAGGGACACACTCTCCAGCTCGAGGCCGTTCTGCTCGAGGTCGGCCGCGACGGTGTTCTGCACCTCCTTGACGAAATCGGTCCGCTTCTCGTGCAGCTGCTGCAGGGACATGGTGGCGGCGACGGAACGGAGGCCGTCGATGAACTTGCCCTCGATCAGCTCCTTCAGCCGTTCCGGCTCGAGCGTGCGCTCGCCCAGCGTCCGGGCGGCGGTGCGCACGGCATCGTCGGTCGGGCTGACGCGGACATAGAACTCGGCCTGCACGTCGGCGCGCCGGTTGTCGTTGGTGATCATCGCATCGCCGCCGCGCCGGTCGACCAGCAGCTTCAGAGTGCGGAGATTGACGTAACGGATTTCATGAATGATCGGCAGGACCAGGCCGCCGCCGGAAATGAACGCCTTGGCGCCTTTCAGTCCGGTGCGGACGAACGCCCGTTCCGGGGAAGCGCGCCGGTAAAATTGCGTGAACATGATGCCAAAGGCGAGGACGACGACGATGCCGGCCAAGATTGGCGTTGCAGTGCTGATGAGGGAGTCGATCATGCTTCCCATTGTGAGTTCCTCTGAATGTCCCCAACTGAAGTCATTTTCTGCGTTATTCCAATTATCTATCGGCATCGGACGCCTTGCGGTCGATCAGGTGTTCGGGTGCCGGACTGGCGCGAAACACACCATCGCTGCGCAGGTCGACGAGCAGAACCTGTTCGGCGATCTGGAGCACCGTTCCGTCCTCGGCGGGAACGACACGGACGTTGTGAGGGTTTCCGTACTTGTCGCGAACAACAGCGCGTCCAGGGCTTGCGGCTTCGGCGGGCCCGACGGATAGAGTTCCGACATGGCCGACAAGCTCTCCAGGCGTGATCGCTTCGGAGTGATCGTCGGGCAGGATGGCTCCGAGTCCCTGACTAAGAATGCGGATCACCGGTAGCGCCGCGAAGAGCGCGGCCGTACCGGCGATGAGCGCAGGCAGTGGGGCCAGTACGGCTGCGAAGACGGACTGCCCGACGAACCCGACTGTGCCATACGACAGCAACGCCAGGATCAGCCACATCCCGAAAGGCACACGGCTCGGATTGAGCAGGCCGAAGGCCGAGGAGATGATGCCCTCGCCCCCGGTGCCGTCCGCATCCGCGTCGATATCTGCATCGACATCCGCATCGATATCGAGATCCGGCGAGCCGCTGAAGAAGCCCTCCACCATTTCCGACAGCGAAAAGCCGACGAAGAATGTGACGATCTCGATCAGGCAGAGTCCCAATCCGATGCCAAGAGTTACGGCGAAGGGACGCGCTTCGGGACTGAGCAGCAGCTCCCAGTTCATGAGCCCGCCGCGATGTCTTTCTTGAGGGCAGCGAGCTTGTCCTGAATGCGCTTCTTGCGAACCAGGTCGTCAAGTTCGGCGAGGTCGGTGTCGTTTGCCCCGTTATCCTTGGGTACGCCCGTGATGCGTGCGGACACGGACATCGCCCGGTCGGCCGCCCGCTCGGCCCGCTGCGCCGGCGAGAGATTTGTTCTCATTCCCTGGTCTGTACCGCCGGCGCTGCGCTCGCTCGCCTCGAAAGCGGAGATTTCCGACTCAAGATCGCGGATCGTGGCACCAAGGGCGTTCAGGGCCCGCTTGCCTTCCTCAATCTCGGCTTCGAGTTCGGCCTGACGCAGTTTCAAGGGATCGAGCTGGGCTACGATATCTTCCTGACGTCCGAGGCCGCGTGCCGCCAGCTCATCCCGCCCTTCCTCGATCGCGACGCGGATCTTCTCGTCCAGCGCCATATCCTCGGCTTCGAGCTGTCCGACCCTGCGACGGATGCGGACCCGCTCGGCTTCGAGGCGGCCGACGTCGTTGCGAACGTTTTCCCGTTCCTTCTCGAGCTGGCGAACGTTCTCGCGCAAGGTTGCGATTGGTGCGCTCTGTTCCGCGGCGTCGATGACCGCGGATCCGAGGCCGGCAATCAGCCGGCTCACCCGGCTCATCATGTTCTCGCTCATGTCGTTACTCCTTGGCTGAAGCAGATGTTTTGTTTCGATGGAGGTGATCTGTCTGAGGAACCAGATGCCGTCGATTTCGGTGAGCTCTCCACGCCCTACCGTCACGGCATTACTGTTTTCGTATCCCTCATGGACAAAGCTGCAGAGGACACGCCCGTCGACGGTCGCTACGGAGACCGTGTCGACGCTCTTCAGCGCGAATCCCTTGGCATCGAGGGGAATGGAAAAACCGGATTCCTCGGGTGGGCCGAGTCCACTTGCCAGCCGCTTGAGGGCGACGGCGACGCAGGGGCCGGCATATTGGGACGGGACACCGGAGTCGCGCAGGCTTTGATAGACTTCCCCAAGCACGCGGACCTGGCTGCGTGTCTGTTCGATCACCGGGTCGTTCATGACCCGTGCAACGCCTGTAGCGATGCGGCGGCGCAATTCGCGAAATGCCTTGGAAGCGCTTTCGCTTGCTGTCAGTCTCAGTATTGCCAGTACCGCTTGTTGGTTGTCCCGAACCATCAGGCGAATTCTCCGGACCCTTTATATTCCCTGCCATGAATATAAGAAGTAATTCGGAATACGCAAAACGTATTCCGGTTTTCCGTCACTTTTTCCGTGTAGGTATCGGATCGACCGTTGGAGGCCTAGACCGCCTGTCCAGCACTCCAGCCGCTGGACCAGGCCCACTGAAAATTGTAGCCGCCGAGCCAGCCGGTGACGTCCACCGCCTCGCCGACGAAAAAGAGGCCTGGGACAGCTTTCACCTCCATCGTCTTCTGGTCGAGCGCGGCGGTGTCGATGCCGCCGAGAGTGACCTCGGCGGTGCGGTAGCCTTCGGAGCCGGCCGGTTTCACGCGCCAGCGGTTGACCCGCTCGCCCAGTGCCCTGAGCGCCTTGTCGCCGGTATCGCCGAGCGGGCGGAGGGTCCCGGCTTCTTCCGCGATCGCTAGAGCAAGGCGTTTCGGCAGCAGGCCGGCGAGAGCGGTCTGGACCGCCTGCTTCGGATTGTCTGTCTTCGCCTTCAACAGGACCTCCGAGACTTCGGAACCCGGGGCGAGATCGATCCTGATTTCCTCGCCTTCGCGCCAGTAGGAGGAGATCTGCAGGATCGAAGGGCCGCTGAGACCGCGATGGGTGAAGAGTAGACCTTCGGCGAAGCGGATCTTTCCGCAAGAGACCTCGGCCTCGACCGAGATGCCGGAGAGCGCTTTCAGGTGCTCGAGCGTATCCGGATCGAAGGTGAGAGGGACGAGGCCGGGGCGGGTCGGCACCACCCTGATGCCGAACTGTTCCGCGACGCCGTAGGCGAAACCCGTCGCGCCCATCTTCGGGATCGATTTGCCGCCGGTGGCAATGACGAGCGAGGACGCTTCCACTTCGCCGGAGGACAGCCCGACGCGAAACCCGCTGCCGAGACGGGCGATGCTCGCGACCGACGTCGAGAGCTCAAGCCGCGCGCCCGCCTGGCGCAGTTCCGTCGTCAGCATCTCGACGATCTGTTTGGAGGACTCATCGCAGAAGAGCTGCCCCAGGGTCTTCTCGTGATAGGCGATACCGTATCGCTCCACGAGGGCGATGAAGTCGCGCTGGGTATAGCGGCGGAGCGCCGAGATGCAGAAGCGCGGATTGGCGGAAAGGAAGTTTTCCGGCGCCGTCCGCAGGTTGGTGAAATTGCAGCGCCCGCCGCCGGAAATCCGGATCTTTTCGCCCGGGGCCTTCGCGTGGTCGACGAGCAGCACCGAACGGCCGCGCCGGCCCGCTTCGGCGGCGCACATCATGCCGGCCGCGCCCGCGCCGACGATCAGGCAATCGAACTTGCGCATATCGATTCCGGCCGGGCCCTATTCGGGCTTTTTCCTGTCGGAGGAGCGAGCGCTGTCGTCCTCGTCCATTTTCGCCGGGTCGTCGTGCGCGAGATCTTCCTGTGCTTCCTTGACCTCCTCGGCCGCCTTGGCGCGCTCCTCCTCGCGTTTGCGGCGTTCCGCCTCCTGGCTCTGCTTGTCCGCGTTGCGGGCTTCCTGCGCGTCGGCCATTTCGGGATTGGCCGTTTCGAAATAGCCGTTGGCGCCCTTGCCGGTTTCCGCGCCGTCCGTGTCCGTCTTACGCTCGCGCGTCTGCTGGGAAACCTTGACGAAGGCTGGCGGGGCGGCGCCCTCCTTGTCGACGCCGAAATAGAGCGTCTGATGCGGGAACGGAATCTCGACGCCTTCGGCATCGAAGCGCCGCTTCACGCGGCGCAGGAACTCACGCCGCACATTCCACTGCGATCCGGGTTTCGTCCTGACGCGCGTGCGGATATTGACGCTGGAATCCGCGAGATCCTGAACGCCGACGACCTCGAACGGACCGATGATCGAGTCCTTGATCTTCTCGTCCTCGACCAACTCGTTGCCGATCTCGTTCAGCAGCTTCATGACCAGATCGGCATCTTCGCGGTAGGCGACCCCGACATCGACCAGGGCGAAGGCGAAATCCTTGGTCATATTGGTGATCACGTCGACGCTGCCGAAGGGAATGGTGTGCAGATCGCCGGCGACGTCGCGCAAACGGAGTGTGCGGATGCTGAGTGCCTCGACCGTCCCGGTCTTGCCGCCGACATCGATATAGTCGCCGACATTGAGGGTGTCTTCGATCAGCAGGAAGACGCCGGAGATCACGTCCTTCACCAGAGATTGCGAGCCGAAACCGACAGCGAGGCCGACGACGCCGGCACCGGCGAGGAGCGGGGTGATATCGACACCGATCTCGGACAGGATCACGAATATCGCGAGCACGCCGAGGATGATGGCGACGGCGCGCCGCAGAAGCGGCAGAAGGGTCCGTTCGCGGCCGCTGAGGGTTCCGTTCTCCTCCGAAACCTTGAGCCGGCGCTCGACGAAGAGGCCGACCAGTTCGGAGACGATGAGCGCGCCGCCGCCGACAAGAACGACGGTCGCCAAGGCACGGATCAGGATCTTGCCGTTGTCCGAGGCAAGGAAGGCCGAGAGCTGAAGGCCCCAGATCTCCAGAAGCGCGCCGATCGCGGCGATCGAGATCAGGATGCGGGCCCCGCCGAGAACATGCGGCACGTAGCGGTTCGCGCGTTGCTCGAGCGACGGGAAACGATCCGTCAGCTCCCGTGAGATCGAGAACAGCCGGAGGCCGATCGTATCGATGGCGAGCCAGGCGACGCGCCAGACGACCACGATGACGACCATGAAGGCAGCGATCTCGGCAAGCCTGACGAACCCGCTGTCGCCCATCGAGATGAGCATGATCAGCCCGGCGGTGACGTAGGCGATGGCGATCAGGTGCCAGATCGCGGAGAGCAGAGACCAGAAGGGATTGCGGGTCGTTCCGTCGGAGCGGTGTGAGATCGTCCGGGCGACGCTGGCCCTGTTCTGCAGGATGAAGGCGATCATGAGGATCCAGAGGACGCCGTAGACCACCTTCTCGAGGAACAGGAAGGTCGCATAGGGTAAGCCGAGGATATAGCCGCTCTGAAGGCCGAGAATACCGTAGATGCCGGTCGCCAGGACGCGATTCACCCAGACGCCCAGATAGGCGCCGGTTCCCGGCGAGATTTCCATCGCCCTGCTGAGCAGTCCGGCCGGTTTCAGAAGCGTATGGACGACGGCGAGACAAACGAGGTGAGACGCTACGGCAAAGACGAAGGCGCGCCCGGCGAGTTGTACGTTGCTTGAATCGACGGTCGTCAAAATCAGCTGGGTGACGGCGAAAAATACCAAAGGCCTCAGAGCCCGAAGCAGCAACAGCGGGACCGCGGCGGCGGCGCTATGCAGCAGAGACCCCTCTGCGGACCAGGCTTCGATCCGGTCGAGAGGGCGGCGAATGATGCGACCAAGAATATGGACGGCAACCAGTCCGATGGCGACGATCCCGCCGATGATCCCGATCCACTCGCCCAGTGCAAGCAGCCCTTTGGGGTCGGCCATCAGGTCGTTGATGAGGGGGAGCAGGCTCTTCACGTTCGTCAGGGCGAGGGCGGCCACCGACAGCCGGGTCACCGCCTCCTGAAGGAAATCGCTGATTGCCTTGACCACATCCGACATCGCCGTCGCGAGTCCGGTGTCGACCTCCTGTTCGACCGAATTGTCTTCCGAAACCGCGATCAGGGCCTCGAGCTTGGAAATCAGCGCGTTGCGCTCCTGCTCGTCCTTCAGGGTGGAGACGAGGTCCTTGATCTGTTCCGGCGCGATCTTCCGAAGCGGATCGGTCTGCGTATTCTGGCCGGTCTCGGACGGAGACGTCTGCGCAGAGGAGCCGCTGGGAAACCCGGAAGTGAAGAGGACGGTCAGCGCCAGAGCCGCGACGATGAGAGTGAGACGTTTCAGCATGTTTTCCCCGTACCGGGCCTTTCGCATCATCTGAACCATTTGAGCGTTTTCAGTGCCCAGAGTTCCAGACCGACGATGACGATCATGAGAAGCGAGACCGCCCAGAAGGCCCACGCGGTTTCCGTGCCGGGCATGCCGGCGACATTGATGCCAAGCAGGCCGGTCAGCAGTCCGAGCGGCAGACAGATGGCGGAAATCACCGAGAGCAGATAGAGGCGCCGGTTCAGCTCCTCGCTGTTCCGGTTCTGGATCGTGTCCTGGATGACCATCGCCCGCTCGCGGATTTCATCGAGACTTTCGACATAGCGGATCACCCGATCCGCGGCCTCGGTCAGGCCGCTGATGGTTCGGCGGCTGAACCACGCGGGCGGGTCGTTGGTCAGTTGCCGGAGCGCGTCCCGCTGCGGCAGGATATAGCGCCGGAGGATGATGGTCCTGAGCCGAAGCAGCTGGAGTTCCCGCGTCGGCTGGCGAAGATCGCCAACGGTCTGTTCCTCGTCGACCGTATCGATCCGCTCCTCCAGATCGTCGATCACCGGTCCCATGCGCTTGAACAGGCGGTCGGCAATCGTGCTCAGGAGTTCGTCCGCTGATTGCGGTGTATAGCCGGTGCGTATCGAATCGACGGTGTCCTGCACCGCGAGCAGCCGGCGCATTCGCACCGTGATCATGAAGCCCGGCTCGATCCAGATCCTGAGACTGACCATGTCTTCCGGGTTGGCGCCGGGATTGAGGTTGACGCCGCGCAGCACGAGCAGCGTTCCATCATCGAAGCGCTGGACCCTTGGCCGTGTCTCCTCCGCGATCAGGGCTTCGGCGGCGACATCGGGTATGCCCGAACGCTCGCGGATCCAGGACCGTGCGCTTTCCTGTTTCTGGTCGAGATGGAGCCAGATGAGGCGAAGGTCTTTCGGCCGTCCGGTTTCGAGGTCTTTCCAGTCGAGTTCGACGTGGGAGCCGGTCTGGGGCAGGCCGATACCGGCAATCAGCCCGCCATCGCCATCAGCCGTGTTCATCTCTCGTCCCCAACCCGTTCAGGATTATCCCGCGTCCAGTATAGGTTCGCCGTCTAATCGGGCAATCCCGGGGCGTTCCTACCTGAGGGCCGCTGCGCGGTCCGGATAGTCGGTGATGATGCCATCGACGCCCAGATCGACCATCCGCTTCATGTCGGTGGTCTCGTTCACCGTCCAGACCACGACCGTCAACCCTTCGGCATGAGCAGCTTCGACAGCTTCTTTCGTGACATTGCGGTAATAGGGCGACCAGACGGCGCAGCCGGCGGCTTTTGCCGTTTTCTGCACCGAGCCGCCGTGATCGTCGATATCCAGCCCGCCAAGCCAGGGCGAGGCGCCGTCCTTGCCAATCTCCAGATTGTCGAGCCAGCGGGCTTCGGCAGTCAGGCACACGGTCGGGATCGCCGGGTCGATTCTCTTGGCCGCGATCAGCGTCGACCAGTCGAAACTCTGCAATGCGACCCGGTGCGCCATGCCGGCATCCCTCGCGGTGTCGATCACGGTGCGGGCGAAGCTCTCGGGATCCGGTGTGTCGGACGGATGCAGGGGCGAGCGCTTGGTCTCGATATTGAAGCGGACATTTACGTTGGCCCGGTCCTTGATCAAGCGGAACAGATCGGCGAGTCGAGGGACCCGTGTGCCGTCGACTGGCTGCTGGCCCGGAAAGCGCTTTTCGTAGCGGCTGCCCGGCCGGATGCGGCCAATGTCGTATGCGGCGAGTTCTTCCGACGTGAGCGCGCGCAGGGGCACCTCGGTCTCGATCCAGGAGCCGTTCTTGCGTGCGAGCTCCGGAGACAGTGCGCGGTCGTGATGGATAACCGCGATTCCGTCTGCGGTAATCACCGTGTCCAGTTCGAGAACGTCGACGCCGAGATCCAGCGCCCTGGCGAATGCCGGCAGGGAATTTTCGGGCAACAGGCCGCGAGCGCCGCGATGTCCCTGAATTTCGACCGCGTCGGAAGATGCGGATATGCTTGCGACCATAACTGCGGCGAGAAGCGCGCTGCGCCCGGCCTTACGCATCGACGAGATCGCCATTGCGCAGGCAGTCCGGCGAGGCGAGTTCGAGGAAGAGCGGCACCAGTTCCTCCGGCGCCTGCACACTCGCCTGATCCTCGCCAGGATAGGCGGTGGCGCGGATCTTGGTCCGGGTGGCGCCTGGGTTGAGCAGATTGGCCCGGATCGTCCCGCGCGCGTTCTCCGCCGCGTAGCTGCGCACCATCGCTTCCAGTGCTGCCTTGCTGACCGCATAGGCGCCCCAGAAAGGACGTTCGCCATGCGCGGCGTCGCAGGTGACGAAGATCGCCCGTCCGGCATCCGACTGGCGGAGCAGCGGGTCGAGGCTGCGCACCAGCCGCTGGTTGGCGGTCAGGTTGACCGCGATGACATCGTCCCAGAGCTGAGGGTCGTAATGGTGCATCGGCGTCAGGGTGCCGAGCATCCCGCCATTCGCGACCAGGATGTCGATCTTGCCGTAGCGCTCGTAGAGCGCGGCGCCCAAGCGGTCGATGGCGGCGGAGTCCTTCAGATCCATCGGCACCAGGCTGGCGCTTCCGCCGGCGGCGCGGATCTCGTCGTCCACCTCCTCCAACGCGCCGACGGTGCGGGCCACGAGCACGACATGCGCGCCTTCCCGCGCGAAGGCTTTCGCGACGGCCGCGCCGATGCCCCGGGAGGCGCCGGTAATGACCGCGATGCGGCCCTCGAGTTTTCCGGTCATGAAACTCTCAGCTAGATTGGTCTGATCAGGAGGCCTCGGCCAGGAGCGACAGCTGCCGGACATTGGAGCCGTCATTCTGGTCGATCAGCGCGATCGGATAGTCGCCAGTGAAACAGGCATCGCAATATTGCGGATGCTCACTGTTTCGGGCGGCTTCGCCGACGGCTTTGTAGAGCCCGTCATGGGAGATGAAGGCGAGGCTGTCGACGCCGATCAGTTCCGCCATCTCCTCGACCGACATGCGGGCCGCGAGCAGCTTCTCGCGCTGCGGCGTGTCGACACCGTAGAAGCAGGAATGGGTCGTCGGCGGGCTGGCGATCCGCATGTGGACTTCCTTGGCGCCTGCCTGGCGGACCATTTCGACGATCTTGGTCGAGGTGGTGCCGCGGACGATGGAATCGTCGACCAGGACCACGCGCTTGCCCTTGAGCTGGGCGGTGTTCGCATTGTGTTTCAGCTTCACACCGAGATGGCGGACATGATCCGTCGGCTCGATGAAGGTACGGCCGACATAGTGATTGCGGATGATGCCGAGATCGAAAGGCACGCCTGCCGCGGCGGCATAGCCGATCGCGGCCGGGACGCCGCTGTCCGGCACCGGGACGACGACATCGGCGTCGACGTGGCTTTCCTTCGCCAGAACGGCGCCGATTTCCTTGCGCGCGTTATAGACGCTCTTGCCTTCCATCACGCTGTCGGGGCGGGCGAAGTAGATATATTCGAAGATGCAGAAGCGGCTCGGCTTCGCCGCGAAGGGCTTCAGCGACTTGATGCCGTCACTCGTGATCATGACGACCTCGCCCGGCTCGATATCGCGCACGAAGTCGGCGCCGATGATGTCGAGAGCACAGGTTTCCGAGGTCAGGATATGCGCGTCGCCGACCTTGCCGAGGCACAGCGGGCGCACGCCGTGCGGGTCGCGGATGCCGATCAGCGCGTCACGGGTCAGGCAGACGAGGGAATAGGCGCCGACGATCTTCTGCATCGCGTCGATCACCCGGTCGAGCACGGTCTGCTGCGGGCTGCGGGCGACGAGATGGATGATGGTCTCGGTGTCGGAGGTGGACTGGAAGAGGCAGCCCTGGCGGACCAGAGAGTCGCGCAGGTCGATCGCGTTGGTCAGGTTGCCGTTGTGGCAGAGCGCCATGCCGCCGAATTCGAAATCGGCGAACAGCGGCTGCACGTTGCGCAGGTTGGTCGCACCAGTGGTCGCATAACGGTTATGGCCGATCGCAGCATGCCCCTTGAGCTGGGACACGATCTTGGCGGACTCATCGCCGAAATTCTCGCCGACATGGCCGAGCGCGCGGTGGGCGTGGAAATGCTCGCCGTCCCAGGAGACGATGCCGCAGGATTCCTGTCCGCGATGCTGCAGGGAATGCAGGCCAAGGGCTGTGAGAGCGGCGGATTCGGGAGCGCCGAAGATGCCGAAGACCCCGCACTCCTCGTGCAGATGGTCGTCGTCGTGCTGATGGGAATGGTCCAACGGTTTGTCCTTCTCCGTCACAATGACACCCTCCCGTCAGTGGCGTATCTTGGCGATGTGGATGAGCACGCTACTGCGTGTTCTCGATGACCCGCTCCAGATCCCGACGTTGCTCGGCAGTATACCCGTCGCCGCCTTGCGGCGCATCGGATTTTGCCGGAGGGCTCATCAGGCGTTCGTAGAGCAGTTTCTGGGTTTCTTCGCGGGCTTTCGTTTCCGCCGATCCGGCGGCGTCGCGAATCCGCGGGCGCAGATGCGGCGGGACCAGACTGACAAGCGTTTCCGCCCCCTGCTGAACAAGGGGCAATGTGCGGGCTTCGGTTACCCATTTCGGATAGCCATCATCCTCGATCAGCCAATTCAGTCCGAGATAGAGCAGGCAGACCAGAACCGCGCCCCGGGCGATCCCGAAAAGGAACCCGAGAGAACGGTCGATCGCACTCAGGCTGCTGCCCTGTAATGCGGCTGCAACATAGTGGGTGAACAGCGACATTACAATCACGGAGACGACGAAAACGGCGACCCCGGCGGCAAGGTCGGCCATGTCGCCCCAGCCCAGCAACTGGCGGATATACGGGGTTACGACGGGGTAGAGATAGAGCGCGGCGAAGAAGGCAGCGACCCATGAGCCGATCGACAGCACCTCGCGGAAGAAGCCGCGGGCGAAGGCGAGAATGCCGGAGATCAGCACGGCGGCGATGATCGCGAGATCCGTCACGTTGACGGGCAGGTTTTCCAAAGCTCAGGCCTCTCCCGCTTTGCGTCCGACCGACGTCTCGTCCTGAAACATGGCCACCAGATCATGTAACTGCCGGATCGTGGCGAGAGAGAGGCCGTCATTGCGCGACGCCTTCTCGCCCTTCTTGCGCCGCAGCTCCGGCAGGATCGCGCGGCCGAAGCCGAGCTTGGCCGCTTCCTTCAGCCGCGCCTCGGCATGGGCGACGGCACGGATCTCGGCCGAGAGGCCGATCTCGCCGAAGACCACGGCATCGGACGGAACCGGCTTGCCGGTCAGCGAGGAGAGCAGGGCTGCCGCGACGGCCAGGTCCGCCGCCGGTTCACCGACCTTCAGGCCGCCCGCGACATTGAGGAAGACGTCGCTGCCCGCGAGAACCACGCCGCAGCGTGCTTCCAGCACCGCCGTCACCATGGCGAGGCGGCCCGAATCCCATCCGATCACCGCCCGCCGGGGCGTGCCGTAGGGCGAGGGCGCGACAAGCGCCTGGATCTCGACCAGAAGCGGGCGGGTGCCTTCCATGCCGGCGAAGACGCAGGCGCCGGAGACGCTTTCCTGCCGGTCGCCGAGGAAGAGGGCGGAGGGATTGGTGACCTCCGCAAGACCGCCCTCGGTCATCTCGAAGACGCCGATCTCGTCGGTCGGCCCGAAGCGGTTCTTCACGCCGCGCAGGATGCGGAACTGGTGCCCCCGCTCGCCCTCGAAATAGAGCACCGTGTCGACCATGTGCTCCAGCACGCGGGGGCCCGCGATGGTGCCTTCCTTGGTCACGTGTCCGACCAGCATCAGCACGATGCCGCGGCGCTTGGCGACACGGATCAGCTCCTGGGCCGAGGCGCGGACCTGGGAGACGGTGCCCGGCGCGCTGTCGATGGCGTCGACATACATGGTCTGGATCGAGTCGATCACCAGCACGTCCGGTGGGTCCTCGCTTTCGAGCGTGGTAACGATATCGCGCACGCTGGTCGCCGCGGCGAGCTGGACAGGCGCCTTGGCGACGCCGAGCCGCTGGGCCCGCATCCGGACCTGATCGAGCGCTTCTTCGCCCGAGACATAGGCGCAGAGGCAATGTTCCGAAAGCTTGGCCGTAACCTGCAGCAGCAGCGTGGATTTGCCGATACCAGGATCGCCGCCGATCAGGATCACCGAGCCGGGCACGAGGCCGCCGCCGGCGACCCGGTCGAATTCGGCAATCTTCGTCACCCGGCGCGGGCGTTTCTCGGAACTGCCGGCGAGATCGACGAACTCGATCCGGCGGCCCTTGGCACCGCTGAGGCCTTTCGGCGCGCTCTTCTCGACCACCTCCTCGACCAGCGTGTTCCAGGCGCCGCAGGCATCGCATTTGCCGGCCCATTTGGGCTGCACGCCGCCGCATTCCTGACAGACATAGCGGGACTGGGATTTTGCCATCGCCGCGTGCCCCGTCAGGCCCGGCGCGTCACCAGTTCGATCGGGCCTTCCTCGAGGCCGTTGATGAACTGGTGCACATAGGGATTTCCGGAATTGTCGATCTCGGTGGTCGGGCCCTGCCAGATGATCTTGCCGTCGTAAAGCATCGCGATCCGGTCGCCGACCCGGCGCGCGCTGTCCATGTCATGGGTGATGGTGAGGGCGGTGATCTTCAGGTCCTTGACGCATTTGACGATCAACTCGTCGATGATGTCGCCCATGATCGGGTCGAGGCCCGTGGTCGGCTCGTCGAAGAACACGACGTCGGGATGGGTCGCAATGGTGCGGGCGAGGGAGGCGCGTTTCCGCATGCCGGTGGAAATCTCTCCCGGATACATCGCTCCGACGCTTGGCTCCAGACCGACCTGGCCCATGAAGTCGAGGGCCAGCTTGTGCGCCTTTCCGCGGGGCATGCGTTGTGCCTCGACCAGGCCGAAGGCGACATTTTCCAGAACGGTCAGCGAGTCGAAGAGGGCGCCGGCCTGAAACAGCAGGCCGAAGCGGTTCATCATGCCGTGCTGCTCGGAGGGAGTCAGCTTGAGTACGTCGACGCCGTCGATCTCGACCGTGCCGCCGTCAGCTTCCATCAGGCCGGTGATGGTTTTGATCAGAACGGATTTGCCGGTCCCGGACCCGCCGATCACGACGACGGACTCCGCCGCCGCGATGTCGAGGTCGAGCCCGCGCAGCACATGATTGGAGCCGAAGGACTTTTGCAGGCCCCGGATCCGGATCTTGGGATTTGCCGCCGTGGTTTCGGCCATCGCGCTTTCCAGCCGTCTAGCGGGCGAAGAAGAGTTCGGTGATCAGGTAGTTCGATATCAGGATCAGAATGGAGGCCGATACCACCGCGTTGGTCGTCGCCCGGCCGACCCCCTGGGCGCCGCGGCCCGAATGGTAGCCATGATAGCAGCCCATGACGGCGATCAGGAAACCGAAGACGGCCGCCTTCACGAGGCCGGAGACCACGTCCTGTGTCTCGAGGAACTCGAAGGTGCTCTTGAGGTAAGTCCCGGCATTGAAGCCAAGCTTGTGCACACCGACCAGATAGCCGCCGAAAACCCCGATGATGTCGCCGATCAGCACCAGGAAGGGCAGGCTGATCATGCCGGCCAGGACCCGGGGGACGACGAGATACTTGAACGGATTGGTCGAAAGCGTGGTCAGCGCGTCGACCTGCTCGGTCACCCGCATCGTGCCGATCTCGGCCGCCATCGAGGCGCCGATCCGGCCCGCGACCATGAGGCCGGCCAGTACCGGGCCGAGTTCTCTCGTCATGGAGAGCACGACGACGGTGGAGACGGCGCTCTCTGCGTTGAACCGCGCGAAGCCCGTATAGCTCTGAAGTGCCAGAACCATGCCGGAGAAGAGCGTGGTCAGTCCGACCACAGGCAGGGAGTAATAGCCGATATCGACGATCTGGCGCATGAGCAGGCGCCAGTAAAGCGGAGGACGGACGCAATGACCGAGCGTTATCCCGGTAAAGATCGTGAGCCGCCCGGTTGCGGCAAGGAACCCAAGGAAGGTCCGTCCCACGGCTGCGAGGAAGGTCATGCGCTGGCGTTTCCCCCGTGGGATCCGGGCATCGGGATACGCATGATCAGGACTCTCCGCTCGCCGCTTCGATGTAGCGTCGGGTATAGCGATGGCCGAGAGCTGTCAATATTTCATAACCGATGGTTCCCGCGTCATCGGCCGCGTCGTTCACCGTGTAATGCGCTCCGAGCAGCTCGATATAGCCGCCCGGATAGACTTCGGTCGGATCCGCGTGGCTGACGTCGACGGCAAGCATGTCCATCGAGACCCGGCCGACCACGGGGAAGCGCTGGTCGCCGATATAGGCCGCGCCCTTGCCCGAAAGGCAGCGCAGATAACCGTCCGCATAGCCGACGGCTACCGTGGCGATACGCGCATCCTTGGTCACCTTGTACGTGCCGCCGTAGCCGATGCTGTCGCCTGCGAGGACGGTGCGGACCTGCAGGATGCGCGCCCGCAGCCGGACAACCGGCTCCATCGGGCTCGGTTTGCCGTCTTCCACCCGGCCGCCGTAAAGCGCGAAGCCGGGGCGGGCGAGATCCAGATGATAATCCAGACCGAGAAAGATCCCGGCCGAGTTGGCCAGGCTTGCCCGCAGCGGCCGCTTTAGACGGCGGCGCTGGTCGGCGAACCGCGCGAGTTGCGCCGCGTTCTCCGGGTTGCCGGGATCGTCGCCGCTGGCGAGATGCGAGATCGCGTAGAGCCAGTCCGGGCCGGTCAGCAAATCGGGATCCTCGGCCACACGATCCATCTCGTCCGGCGACAGGCCAAGCCGGTTCATCCCGGTGTCGATATGCAGCATGGCCGGCAGCGCCCGGCCGGCGGCGACGCACATTTCGCGAATGCGTGAGACCTGCTCCAGATCGTTGATGACCGGGATCAGATCGTGCTCCGGAATGACCTGTTCGGTCCCCGGAAGCAGACCGTTGAGCACGGCGATTCGGGCGCTGGGAAGGATCTTTCGGAGGGCGATCGCTTCGTCGACGGTTGCGACGAAGAAGGTCCGGCAGCCAGCCTCGAAGAGCGCCGGAGCCACCTTGTCCGCGCCCGTTCCGTAGGCGTCGGCCTTCACGGCCGCGGCGCATTCGCTCTTTCCGAGCCGCTGCTGCAGGGACAGGTAGTTCTGTTTGACCGCGCGGAGATCGACCACGAGTTCCGACGCGGCATCGGAGCCGCCGGCTGCCGGAGAGGTATCGAGCATCAGAAGCTGTCCGGGATGTGATCGTCCGAGACGAAATTGGAGAATTTGGTCGTCGAGCCTTCGAAGTGCAGCGTGACGGTGCCTGTCGGGCCGTGGCGCTGCTTGCCGATGATGACCTCGGCCTTGCCGTAGGACTTCTCGCAGCGGTCCTTCCACTGGTCGTGCCGGTCGTGGAACTTCTCGTCGGACTCATCGATGCGCTGCGCGGGTTCGCCCTTCTCGAGATAGTACTGCTCGCGGAACACGAACATGACGACGTCCGCGTCCTGCTCGATCGATCCGGATTCTCGAAGGTCGGCCAGCACGGGGCGTTTGTCCTCGCGCTGTTCGACGGCGCGTGAAAGCTGGGACAGGGCGATGACCGGCACGTCCAGTTCCTTGGCGATCGCCTTCAGGCCCTGGGTGATCATGGAGATTTCCTGCACCCGGTTGTCGGCCCGCTGACCGGCGGAAGGGCGCATGAGCTGCAGGTAGTCGACCACAATGAGCGAAAGTCCCTGCTGGCGCTTCAGGCGCCGCGCGCGGGCGCGCATGGTGGCGATGGTGATCGCGGGGGTATCGTCGACATAGAGCGGCGCCCGCTCAAGGTCCTGGCTGGAGGCGACCAGCTTCTGGAAGTCCTCGGTCGTCAGCTCGCCGCGCCGGATATGCTCCGACGAGATCTCGGTCTGCTCGGCCAGAATACGCGTGGCGAGCTGTTCGGCCGACATTTCGAGCGAGAAGAAGGCGACGACCTGGCGGTCGAGTTCCGGGTCCTTGAGCGCGGCGGTCGCGACATGGAAGGCGATGTTCGTCGCCAGCGCGGTCTTTCCCATGGCCGGCCGGCCGGCGAGGATCAGCAGATCCGAGGGGTGCAGGCCGCCGAGCTTGGCGTCGAGGTCGGTCAGACCGGTGGAAATACCCGCAAGCCCGCCGTCTCGCTTGAAAGCCTCCTCGGCCATCCGGACGGCGGTGGTCAGGGCCTCGCCGAAATCCTGGAAGCCGCCCTGACTGGAGCCGCGTTCCGCGAGACTGAAGAGTTTCGATTCCGCGGCCTCGATCTGATCTGCCGCCGGCAGGTCGAGATCGTGCTTGTAGGCCACGTTGACGATCTCGCCGCCGAGATCGATCAGTTCGCGGCGCAGGAAGCTGTCATAGATCGCTTGGCCGTAATCGTCGGCATTGATCACGGTGACGACGGAGGCGGCGAGCCGGACCAGATACTGCGCGCCGCCGGCCTCCTGCAGGGAATCGTCCTGATCGAAGAGCGGTTTCAGGGTCACCGGGTTGGCGATCTGGCCTTTCTCGATCAGCCGGCCGCAGGCGGCGAAGATGCGCCCATGAGCCGGGTCGGCGAAATGTTCAGGCGCCAGATACTCGCTGACCCTCTCGAAGGCACGGTTATTGACCAGGATCGCGCCGAGCAGACCTTGTTCCGCCTCTAGGTTGTGGGGAGGCTCGCGGTATTCGCTGGTCTGCGGTTCCGCGCGCGTGAGAGATGTGATGGTCGAGAATGGCTCTGAACTGGACATCAGATACACATACCAAGAAGGGCTGTGGACGTCTTCAGCAATCTTATCCCCAAGCCGTGATTTATCAAAGACTTACGGCTGTGTATAAAGCTGAATAGCGGGGATATCTCGGATTTGCGGCCCGAAAACCAAGGGCTTGACCCTGTGAAAAAGAAAACGGCCGCCCCGACGGGCGGCCGTTTCCGGAACAGTTGGTGAGAGACGCGAAAAGGCTCAGGCCTCCGCAGGCTTCTCTTCCTCGTCGGCGGCCGCCTCGGCAAGGCCTTCCTCAAGCAGCTCGGAAGCGGCTTCGGCCGTCAACTGGGCTTCTTCCTCTTCCTCGGCTTCCTCGGCTTCTTCGGTGCCGACGGCACGGCCAAGGAGTTTCTGCTGTTCGGCTTCGTCGGCGCTGCGGGCGATGTTGACGGTGATGTTCACCGACACTTCCGGATGCAGCACGACGCGGATCTCTTCGAGGCCGAGCATCTTCAGGGCGCGGTCGAGCACGACCTGGCGCTTGCTGACGGTGACGCCCCCGGCGGTGACCGCGTCCGCGATGTCGCGGGAGGTGACGGAGCCGTAGAGCTGGCCGCTGTCGCCGGCGGCCCGGATCACCGGAACCACCATGCCCGCGAGCTTGGTCGCGACCTGTTCGGCCTCACCCTTGCGCTCGAGGTTTTCCGCTTCGAGCTGGGCGCGCTGGCCTTCGAAGTGGGTCAGGTTGTTCTTGCTCGCACGAAGGGCCTTGCCCTGGGGCAGCAGGAAGTTGCGGGCGAAGCCCGGCTTCACGTTAACGACGTCGCCCATCTGGCCGAGACGTTCGATACGCTCCAGAAGAATGACTTCCATTTCTCTTACTCCTTTGTGGCCGGGGCCTCTGCCGCGAAGCTGCGGCGCGGGCCGGTTCCGACCGGGATCACGTTTGATTCGAATTCCGTGCGATCCGCCCTTTCAGATCCGCCCAGTGATCCACCAGTCCCGCCAGGATAAGCAGTATCCAAACGAGCTGAAGGAAGGATGCCAGGTAGGGAACGAAGGACAGAATCATCAGCGTATAGGTGGCAGGCAGAAGCCAACGCTTGCCGTTCGACGCTCCGGCGAGGGCATGGACGAGCCCGAGACCGGAGAGCAAGAAGGGCAGACACAGGATCGGCACCGCGTTCCAGCCGAGATAGCCGAGGGCTCCATCCGCGAGCATCGCCGCCAGAGCAGCGATGGCGAGCGGGAAGGGCGCCCAGACCGGCAATCGGATGTCCCGCATTCGGGGCGACGGCCTCAGATTGGCGTCGAAGCGTGCGAGCACGCCCTGGGCCAGAAGGCCGTTGACGAGGGTCAGCATGGACCATTGCAGTCCGGCAATGCCGGGTAGAACGGCAACTGTGAGGTTTATAAGGGCGTCCACCTGTTCCTGGGGCAGGGCGAAGATCCCTTCGCTCGCCGTTCCCATCGCATTGAACATCCCCTCGACCTCGGTCCGGACCATGGCTTCCAGACCCGGACCCTGCAGGCCCGCGACCAGAACGGCCGTCAGCAATCCCACCGCGGGGAGCGCCGTCAGCCACATAACCAGCATGCCGGCCGGATACCATTCGAGTTCCGTGCTCTCCGGATCGTCGTTCAGCGGTCTCGCCAACAACGCCTTGCGTGTCAGCAGCACCGCCGGCAGACCGGAAATGATCACGAAGAACAGGCCGGCCATGGAATTGGCGGCGAGCAGAACGATCGCCCCCGCAACCAGGGTAGCGGTCAGTCCCGCAATCCACCCCCGCGCAAGCGAGAGGGCGAAGAGCGGAAGCGGAGACAGGAAGGCGAGCAGAATCGCTCCGAACGATCCGAGGATCGTGGAGAGATACATGAGCGCGCTCGCGAGTGCCGCCGCTCCTATGGGAAACCACTTTGACCACATCTTGCCTCGTCGAACCCGCGAAAGCAGGTGTCGGCTGATCCCTTAGCTGAGCACGTACGGCAGCAGGGCCATGAAGCGGGCGCGCTTGATGGCTTTCGCCAGCTCACGCTGCTTCTTGGCCGAAACGGCCGTGATGCGGCTCGGAACGATCTTGCCGCGTTCGGACAGGAAGCGCTGCAGCAGCTTGATGTCCTTGTAGTCGATCTGCGGCGCATTCGGGCCGGAGAACGGGCAGGACTTGCGGCGGCGCATGAACGGCTTGCGAACGGCGGCGCGGGAAATCGTAAGAGTGCTCATGGATCAGTCTCCCTGGGCTTCGCTGTTGTCACGGTCGCCGCGGTCGAAGCGGTCGCCGCGATCCGGACGGTCACCACGTTCCGGACGGTCACCGCGTTCCGGACGGTCGCCACGGTCGAACCGGCCGCCACCCGGACGGCCGCCACGGCCACCGCGGTCGCTGCGTTCGGACTTGGCGAGAAGAATCGCGGATTGGCCTTCCGGCACTTCCTCGATGCGCAGGCTGATGTAGCGCAGCACGTCTTCGTTGATGCGCATCTGCCGTTCCATCTCGAGGATGGCATCGGACGGGGCATCGACGTGCATCAGCACGTAATGGCCCTTGCGGTTCTTCTTGATCTTGTAAGCGAGGGAGCGCAGGCCCCAGGATTCGGTGTTCTTGATCTCACCACCCATGTTGGTGATGATCTCGGAGAAATCGCTGGTGAGCTGCTCGGCTTGGGCGGACGAGATGTCCTGGCGTGCAATGAACACGCACTCATAGAGAGGCATTTTATCTCCTTACGGATAATCAGAACGCCCCGTTCAAAGGGACGCTGCTAAGCCGGCTCTGCCGGCAAGGAGTTATGTAATATCCCGCCCCGGCACCGGGGTGCCTTAGCGCGGGACCGGCGGAATATACACAAAACCCCAAGGCGTGCAACCTGAGAGACGGTTCCGCTTGACAGCGCTTTTCCGGCTCGTTCTCTTTGGCGCCGCTGATAAAGAGGGCGTGGAGCATACGCCGCCTTCATGCGGGCGCGAGGCCCGGCGCGGAAGGACAGAACGATACCTTGGTTAAAATACAAGGATTTCAAACATGACGACGGTTCGCGCATTCACGTTTCCCGGCCAGGGTTCCCAGGCGGTCGGAATGGGCAAAGCGCTCGCCGAGGCCTACGGCGCCGCGCGCGAGGTTTTCGAGCAGGTTGACGATGCGTTGGGCGAGCCCCTGTCCCGGCTGATGTTCGAGGGGCCGGAAGAGGAGCTCGTCCTGACTCGTAACGCTCAGCCGGCGCTGATGGCGGTAAGCCTTGCGGTGGTCCGGGTCCTGGAGGCCGAGAGCGGCAAGTCGATCGGGGACATGGCGAGCTACGTCGCGGGGCATTCCCTCGGCGAGTATTCCGCCCTCGCGGCGGCCGGCGCGCTGGACGTCGCCGACGCGGCGAAGCTGCTGCGGCTGCGCGGCGAGTCCATGCAGACCGCGGTTCCGGTAGGCGAGGGCGCGATGGCTGCACTGCTGGGCGTTTCGCTTGAGCTCGCGCAGGAAGTCGCGGCGGCCGGTGCGGCCGATGGCGGGGTCTGCGATATCGCGAACGATAATGCCGAGGGCCAGGTGGTGATCAGCGGCTCCAAGGCGGCGGTCGAGAAGGCGGTCGCGGCGGCGGCGGAGAAGGGCGCGCGGAAGAGCGTACTGCTTCCGGTCAGCGCCCCCTTCCATTGCGGCCTGATGGCCCCGGCGGCTGACGCGATGGCCGAGGCGCTGGCGACCACCGACCTGCGGCAGCCAGTCGTGCCGCTGGTCGCGAACGTGCTGGCCGACAAGATCAGCGATCCGCGCGAGATTCGCACCCGACTGGTCGAACAGGTGACGGGCATGGTGCGCTGGCGCGAGTCGGTGCTCTGGCTTGCTGGGCAGGGCGTCACCGAGATCGTCGAACTCGGCTCCGGCAAGGTTCTGACCGGACTTGCAAAGCGGATCGACCGCTCGCTCGCCGGGCGGGCCGTCGGCACGCCGGAAGAGATCGCGGCGTTTCTCGAAACCCTTTAAGGTCTGGTCGACCCGGGAACGGGCGAGGGAGAAGACATATGTTTCGTCTAGATGGAAAATCGGCCCTGGTGACAGGCGCGAGCGGCGGTATCGGCAATGCGATCGCCAAGGCGCTGCATGCGCAGGGCGCCGAAGTGGTGCTGTCGGGAACGCGCGAGGCGGCGCTGCAGGCGCTGGCCGACGAGCTCGGCAGCCGCGCCCATGTCGTGACCGCCAATCTCGGCGATGCAGAATCGGTCGCCGCTCTGGCCAAGACGGCGGAAGAGGTCGCGTCCGATGGAATCGACATCCTCATCAACAATGCCGGCGTCACCAAAGACGGGCTTATGCTGCGGATGAAGGACGAGGACTGGGAAAGCGTGCTGAACGTGAACCTAACCTCGGGCTTCCGCCTCTCCCGTGCCCTGCTGCGCGGCATGATGAAGCGCCGCTGGGGCCGTATCGTCGGGATTTCCTCCATCGTCGGCGCGACCGGCAATCCGGGGCAGGCGAACTACGCCGCCTCCAAGGCCGGCATGGTCGGGTTCACCAAATCGCTCGCCCAGGAAGTCGCCAATCGTGGCATCACGGCCAACATCGTCGCGCCGGGCTTCATCAAGACGGCGATGACCGATGTGCTCGACGAGGCACAGCATGAGAAGCTGCTCGCCGGGGTGCCCGCGGGCAGACTCGGTACGCCCGAGGACATCGCCGCGTCTGTGGTCTACCTTGCGTCCGAGGAAGCGGCCTATGTGACCGGGGCAACCATTCACGTGAATGGCGGGATGGCGATGCTCTGACCGAGCGGAGCGGGAGAGCGGGCGAGTCGCGCGCGCTTCCGGCTGTTTCGGGGATGCGGCGCCGGGATTTCTGATGCTAGGCAATTAAAAAAAAGTGTGGTATCCCGCCGCCCCGCATAGGCGTACTGCCAAAGTGTTTCTTACTCCATGACGGAATGCGCGTTTCTTGGGGTATATTGAGGCCGGTAAACGCAGACGTGCTGCCGGTAAAACCGTAGAGCTTAAGATTCGAGGAAAACAAAAATGAGTGACGTCGCCGCTAGCGTGAAGAAGATCGTGGTCGAGCATCTCGGCGTTGACGAGGCCAAGGTGGTTGATTCCGCGAGCTTCATCGACGACCTCGGGGCGGACAGCCTCGACACGGTTGAACTTGTCATGGCGTTCGAAGAAGAGTTTGGCGTCGAAATTCCGGACGATGCCGCCGAAAAGATCCTGACCGTCAAGGACGCGATCACCTTCATCGAGCAGTCGTCCAACTAACCGGCTATCGATTCCCCTCGGGCGGTTGGTGCCGCCCGGGGTCCCATGACATTTCTGGAAATGCCCTGGTGATGAGACGCGTTGTTGTTACCGGACTTGGTATGGTCACGCCCCTCGGGGACGGGGTCGAGCATAATTGGACCCGGCTGATCAACGGGGACTCCGGAATCAGAAGCATCGACGAATTCGATGTCTCCGATCTGCCTGCCAAGATCGCGGGAGTCATTCCGCAAGGCGAAGGTGGGGACGGATTGTTCAATCCGGACGCCTATCTCGAGCCGAAAGAACAACGCAAGGTCGACCGTTTCATCATGCTCGGCATGGCCGCCGCCGATCAGGCCGTGAAGGATTCCGGCTGGTTGCCGGAAGGTGAGGAAGACCAGGACCGCACCGGCGTGCTGATCGGTTCCGGTATCGGCGGTCTCACCAGCATCGCCAGTACCGAACAATTGCTGCTCGAGCGCGGTCCGCGCCGGATCAGCCCGTTCTTTATTCCGGCCGCGCTGATCAACCTGATCTCGGGCCATGTCTCTATCCGCTACAAGTTTCGCGGTCCGAACCACGCGGTCGTGACGGCCTGTGCGACCGGCGCCCACGCCATCGGCGACGCGGCGCGGCTGATCATGCTGGACGATGCCGACGTTATGGTCGCCGGCGGCGCGGAAGCTGCGGTCTGCCGTCTCGGCATTGCCGGTTTCGCCGCTGCCCGGGCACTTTCCACCGGCTTCAACGACACGCCGGCAGAGGCCTCGCGTCCGTGGGACGAGGGCCGTGACGGCTTCGTCATGGGCGAGGGAGGCGGCTGCGTCGTCCTGGAAGAATACGAACACGCCAAGAAGCGCGGTGCGAAGATCTACGCCGAGGTGACGGGTTACGGCATGTCCGGCGACGCGCATCACATCACCGCGCCGGCCGATGACGGAAATGGCGGCTATCGCGCGATGAAGGCGGCGCTGAAGCGGGCGGGCCTCGCGCCGGACCAGATCGGCTACATCAATGCCCACGGCACCTCGACGCCACTCGGTGACATGATCGAGCTTGGCGCCGTGAAGCGGCTGATGGGTGACGATCTTGGCGGTGCGTCCATGTCCTCGACAAAGTCGGCCATCGGTCACCTGCTCGGGGCCGCGGGCGCGGTCGAGGCGATTTATTCCGTGCTGGCAATTCAGCGCGGCATCCTGCCGCCGACGCTCAACCTGAACAATCCGTCGGAGAAGGTCGGCGCGGCCGATCTCGTTCCGCTGAAAGCGAAGGAGCGCAAGGTGAAGCACGCCCTGTCGAACTCCTTTGGCTTCGGTGGCACCAACGCGTCCCTGATTTTCTCCGCACCGGAGTAACGCCCCGTGGGTCGGGCAGTGCTCCGGCTGATATCGGGGGGCACCGTTCTGGCGGTCGCGGCGGCGGTCGTCCTCGCCTGGGGCTATGCCCAGTTCACCGGACCCGGGCCGCTCCAGGTGGCCCGGAACGTGATCATACCCGCGGGAACCGGGCTGGACGGCATCGCCTCGGTCTTGCGGGGCGCCGGAATTATCCGCCACGACTATATCTTCGCGATCGGTGCGCGGGCCTTCGAGAAAGCCCGTTCGCTCAGGGCCGGTGAGTATCATATTCCGGCGAAGGCCAGCCCGCGGGAGGTGATGGATATCCTCGCTTCCGGCAAGACCGTCGTGCGCCGGCTGACCATTCCGGAAGGGCTGACCTCGGCGGAGGTGGTGGATCGCCTGCAGCGCGCGGAAGGTCTGTTCGGCGATGTCGCGGTTCCAAAGGAAGGCACGCTGCTTCCGGAAACCTATCACTTTTCCTATGGCGACCAGCGCGCCGATCTCTTGGCACGGATGCAGGAGTCGATGCGCGGCGCTCTTTCCCGGAATTGGGAGATGCGGGCACCGGACCTTCCGTTCGACGCGCCTGAGGATGCGCTGATTCTTGCCTCGATCGTCGAACGGGAGACGGGGATTGCGCGCGAGCGGGGGCTGGTGGCCGGGGTCTTTGTCAACCGGCTGCGGAAAGGCATGCGCTTGCAATCCGATCCGACGGTCCTCTACGGGATTTCTCCCGAGGGCCTCGACCGCCCCCTGACCCGCGGCGACCTGAAAGGTGAAACGCCTTACAACACATATGTTATCGACGGTTTGCCGCCGACCCCGATCGCCAATCCCGGGATCGACGCGATCCGTGCAGTGATGAACCCGGTGGAAACGGACTACCTCTATTTCGTCGCCGACGGGACCGGCGGGCATGCTTTTGCGCGGACCTTGCAGGAACACAACCGCAACGTCCGGAAATGGCGCAAGATCAGGGACGCCAACTGACGGTGCACTGACCTCGCCCCGCTTGCCGGAATGGCTGGGCGGGGCGTTTTGCTGGACGGTCAAGGAGACCGAAATGCAGATCAAGTTTGTCTTTCATATTGTCGGTATCGTGGTCTTTGGCTCGGCCCTCGGCGCCCTGTTGCCGATGCTGGTCGATCTGCTCGCGGGGAACCCCGACTGGAAGGTCTTTGCCGGCTCGGCCGCGTTCATGGGCTTCGTCAGCGTTTCCGTCATCCTCGCGACCTGGAGCGAGCGCTCGACCGATATGTCTCTGCGCACCGCTTTCCTGCTGACGGGTCTGTGCTGGCTTGTCCTGCCGCTCTTCACGGCGCTGCCCTTTCTCGGTCTCGGGCATGGCTATGCCGATGCGGTATTCGAGGCGACCTCGGGGCTGACGACGACGGGCTCGACGGTTTTCACCGGTCTCGACGAGCTGCCGCCCGGCATCCTGCTCTGGCGTTCCCTGCTGCAATGGATCGGCGGCATCGGGATTCTCGTGATGGCCGTGGTGTTGCTGCCGTTCATGCGCATCGGCGGGGCGCAGCTGTTCCGAAGCGAGAGTTCCGACACATCCGACAAGGTCGAATCCCGCTGGTCGGTCATGATGGTCGATATCCTGTTGATCTATCTTTGTCTGACGGCGCTCTGCACAGCGACCTTCTGGGCCCTCGGGATGACGGGGTTCGATGCGGTCTGCCATGCCATGGCGACGATCTCGACCGGCGGCTTCTCGACCCACGACGCGTCCTTCGGCTATTTCGAGGGCGCCGCGATGCAATGGGCCGGCACGATCTTCATGCTGTCCGGGGCGGTGCCGTTCTTCCTCTACATCAAGGTCGCGCGCGGCAATCGCCTGGCGATGTTCCGGGACAGCCAGGTCACGACCCTTGTCGGGTTTCTCTGCATCGTCAGCCTGGCGGCGGGGATCTGGCTACACCAGCGGAGCGAGGCCAGCCTCTTCGAGGCGATCACACTGACCTTCTTCAACGTGACCTCGATCGTGACCACGACGGGCTTCGCCAGCGACGACTACACGACATGGGGGGCCGGTGCGATCGGCCTGTTCCTCGTCCTGACCTTCGTCGGCGGCTGTTCGGGCTCGACCTCGGGCGGGATCAAGATCTACCGCTTCCAGGTGCTGCTCCAGGTGATCAAGGCGCATGTGAAGAGACTGACCAGCCCCCACCGCGTGGTGCCGACCTCCTTCAACGGCCGTCCGCTGCCGGAGGAGGCCGCGTTCGGCGTCCTCGCATTTCTCGCCCTGTTCGTCGCGACCATCGCGATCAGTACGGTCGCGCTGACCTTTCTCGGGCTCGATCTCGACACGTCCTATTCGGCGAGCGTGACGGCGATCACCAATGTCGGGCCGGGACTGGGCTCGGTCGTCGGGCCGTCGGGAACCTTCGAGAGCCTGCCGGACAGCGCGAAGATCCTTTTGTCCTTCATCATGATTCTCGGGCGTCTGGAAATCTTCACGGTCCTCGTCGCTTTCGACCGCGACTTCTGGAAAACCTGAACGCGGATCAGTGGCCGGACGACCCCTTGGTCGGCAGGCGTCCCATGAGACCGTCGATCCAGGCGGGCGGCAGTGTCTGCAGGAGCAGCACGGTGGCGTAGAGCGGCCAGGGAAAGGCGATCCGCGGCTTGTTGCGGGCGAGCCCGCGTCGGATCTTCTCCGCCGCCTTGTGGACATCCTGCAGAAACGGCATCGGGAAGTCGTTCACCGCGGTCATCGGGGAGCGGACATAGCCGGGGCAGATCACGCTGACGCCGATCCCTTCGCGCGCCGCCATCGGCCTCAGGCCCTCGCCGAACACCCGGACCGCGGCCTTGGAGCCGCAATAGGCCGGGGCGCCGGGAAAGCCCCGGAAGCCGGCGAGAGAACTCATGATGGCGATCTGCCCGGAGCCGCGCGGGCGCATCCTGTCCAGCGCCGGAAGCACGGTGTTCATAACCCCGTCGACATTGACCGCGTAGAGCCTCCGGACCTGCTCGGCGGGTTCCGGGCCGCCGTCGCCGGTGCCGAGGGATATCCCGGCATTGGCGATGACGAGGTCCAGAGGCGCCAGGGTGTCGGCTTCGTCGATCCAGCGGTCCATTCCGGCCCGGTCGGTGACGTCGATCCGGCAGCTATGAACGGAGGCGCCCTTCGCCGCGCAGGTTTCGGCGACCTCCGCCAGGCGCGCTTCGTCCCGGCCGCCGAGAAAGAGGGTCACGCCCGGCGCGGCATAGGTGGCAGCGAGCGCGGCGCCGATCCCGCTGGAGGCGCCGGTGATCAGGATCGATTTCGGCGCCTGCATCGCGGCCTCCGCGTCTTGTTGCCGTAACCGGGCACGGATATAGTGCGCCCGCGACTTCTATAGCAAAGATCTGGTGGTATCGGTGACGATCAACAGCATGACGGGTTACGCCCGTGTCGAGGGAACCCATGACGCTGGCGACGGCGCCGGAGAATGGCAGTGGAGCTGGGAGGTCAAGTCGGTCAACGGCAAGAGCCTCGATATCCGCTTCCGCATGCCGGGCGGCTACGATGCGCTCGAAATCCCGGCCCGAAAGCTGATCGGGGCGAAGCTCGGGCGCGGATCCCTCTCGGTATCGCTGTCGGTCGCGCGCCGGAGCGCGGTCAAGGCGCTCAACGTGAACCGTGAGCTGATCGAACAGATCCTCGAACTGCAGGCGGCGCTGGAAGCCGAAGGCAAGATCTACCCGTCTCCGCCGCGCCTCGACAGCCTGCTCTCCGTGCGCGGCATTCTGGAGACGGACGAAGACCCGGCGCAGGATGCGGAGCAGAAGGAAGCCCTGCTCGCGGCTCTTCTGAAGGGGCTCGAGGAGACTCTGTCCGCCCTGACGGCGATGCGCGCGGAAGAGGGCGGGCGGCTCGCCGACATGCTCACGGCCCATCTGAAGACCCTCTCGGGGCTCTCCGCGTCGGCCAAAGAGACCGCCGACCTCCAGCCCGGCCAGCAGCGCGAGCGGATGAAGCAGCAGATCGCCGAGCTGCTCGAACAGTCTCCGCCGGTCTCCGAGGAACGCCTCGGTCAGGAACTGGCCCTGCTCGCGACCAAGGCCGATATCCGCGAGGAGGTCGACCGGCTGGACGCCCATATCGATGCCTGCCGAGACCTCATCAAGGCCGGCGGGGTGATCGGCCGCAAACTGGACTTCATCTGCCAGGAGCTGAACCGGGAGAGCAACACGATCTGCTCCAAGGCGGCCTCGCTGGCGCTGACCAATATCGGGCTCGAACTGAAATCCACTGTCGAGCAGTTCCGCGAGCAGGTTCAGAACGTCGAATGAGCTACGCTACCGAAAACGATACCGAGCTGCGCCGCCGCGGTCTGATGCTGGTGCTGTCCTCTCCATCCGGCGCCGGCAAATCCTCGATCTGCCGGGAGCTGCTGAAACTCGAGGACGATTTGACGATCTCCGTCTCGGCGACAACCCGTCCGCGCCGGCCGGGGGAAGTGGACGGCACGGACTACTATTTCATCGACCAGACCGAATTCCAGCTCCGGATCAACCGGGGCGAATTCCTCGAATATGCCAAGGTCCTCGGCAACAATTACTATTACGGCACGCCGCGGGACCGCGTCGAGAAGGTGCTCGGCGGCGGTGGGGACGTGCTGTTCGATATCGACTGGCAGGGCACGCAGCAGATTGCCGACGCGGCGCGCGACGACCTGGTCAGTGTCTTCATCCTTCCGCCCTCTATCCACGAGCTGGAGCGCCGCCTGCTGGGTCGGAACCAGGATTCCGCCGAGGTTGTCGCCCAGCGCATGTCCAAGGCGGCAGAAGAGATCAGCCACTACCGCGAATACGACTACATCATCGTGAACCACGATCTCGACGAGAGCGTGGAGAAGGTGCGTGCGATCCTGACGGCCGAGCGTCTGAAGCGCGACCGCCAGCTCGGCCTCACCGATTTCGTCAAGCAGCTCCGCGAGGGCCGCTAGGACCTCTAGTCCGCCGCGTCTTCCTGCTCGAAATAGTCGTTCCACGGCCGGAGCGCGCGCGGCGGGTCTGCGGGCGAGGGCTGTTCGAAATCGAGCGTCAGGTTCGGGCTGTAATAGGGGTCGTGCTCGCAGACCTTGGCCCAGCGTTTCTGCATATATTCGGATTCCGCGTTGAAGCGGGCCCGCTTGTCCGGATCGGTATCCTCGCCCCGGCTGATCGACTCGTAGTGATAGAGTTCGGCATAGGGCGTCCAGATGATGCGATAGCCGGCCTCGCGGATCTTCAGGCAGAAATCGACATCGTTGAAGGCGACCGCGAGGTTCTGCTCGTCGAGCCCGCCGACCTCCTCGAACACCTCCTTCGGCGCCAGAAGGCAGGCGGCGGTGACGGCGGAGAAGTTCTGCACCAGCATGGCGCGGCCGAAATAGCCGCGGCTGTCGCGCGGCAGGCGCTTGTCGAAATGACCGGCCACGCCGCCGAGCCCGACGATCACGCCGCCATGCTGCAGGGTGTCGTTCTCGTAATAGAGCTTCGCCCCGACCGCGCCGACACCGGGCTGCGTCACCTGGCGGACCATCTCGGAAAGCCAGTCTTCATTGATCGGCGCGACGTCGTTGTTGATCAGACCGATGATCTCGCCCTTGGCGAGGCGGGCGGCATCGTTGTTGAGACGGGAATAGTTGAACGGCCCGTCGTCCCGATGGATCCGGACCCGGTCGTCCTTTTCCAGCTCGGCGAGATATTCGAGGGTCTCTTCCTCGTCGCTCCCATTGTCGACGACGATGATTTCCCAGTTCGGGTAGTCGTTCTTCTCGCGGATGCCGTCGACGGCGCCTTTCAGGATGTCGGCCCGGTTCCGGGTCGGGATGATCAGGCTGACCAGCGGCGGTTTCTTCGGCAGCTCGTAAATGACCCGCTGGCTGTAGATGTCTCGGCCCTGCACCACCTTGGCCTTGATCTTCGAGCGGTCGAGATGGTCCTGGATCGCCCGGATCGCGGCGCTGCCGGTATAGTCCTTCTCCTCCTCGGCGAGCGCGGTCGAGCCCTCGGCCGCGCGCCAGTGATAGAGGATGTGAGGAATGTGCCGGATGTTCTCCGGCCTGGTTTGCTCGATCACGCGGAGCGCGAGATCGTAATCCTGGCTGCCCTCGTAGCCGAGGCGGAAGCCTCCGACCTTCTCGACCAGCTTGCGGCGGTAGACTCCAAGATGATTGATCAGGTTCTGGCCGAGGAACATGTCCGGCGCCCAGTCCGGCTTGAAATAGGGCGCATAGTGGTCGCCGTTCTCGTCGACTTTGTCCTCGTCCGAATAGATGATGTCCGCATCCGGATGATCCCGGACCTCGACCGCCATCATGTAGAGCGCGTGCGGCGTCAGCTCGTCGTCGTGATCGAGCAGGGCGATATAGTCGCCGGTCGCGAGTTCCAGCGCGCTGTTCGAGGCCGCCGAGATGTGGCCGTTCTTCTCCCGGAAGGTGACCTTGATGCGGTCGTCCTCGTTCGCGTAGCGGCGAAGCAGATCCTTCGTCTCCTGAGAGGTGGATGCATCGTCGGCGATGCAGAGTTCCCACTCGGGATAAAGCTGGTTCTGTACCGACTCGATGGCCTTGCGCAGGAACTGCACGGGCGTGTTGTAGGTCGGCATGACGATCGAGAAGCGCGGCTTCTTCTTCATCGTCTCGATATGTTTCCGGATCGCGGTCCGGTCGTCGTCCGTTAGCGTGCCATAGAGCTCGAACCAGCGGGTATAGCTGCTGACCGGGTCCGGGCCGAGCCGTGCGACGCCCTCGAAGAAGCCTTTGACGTCCCGCTTCACCACCAGATCGTAAATCCGTTTGCCGACCCGCTTGCGCGCGTCCCTGTGCTCGATCACCTCGCGGATGCGGCTCCAGAGCGTACGCAGGGTCAGCAGAATGCGGCTGACCTCGCGAATCCGGATATGCTTGATCTCGAAGGTGCCGACGAAATGCACCGGATCGAAACGGAGCTGGAAGATCCCTTTCGGCAACCGGACGATGGCCTTGCCCGTACCGCCGCGGGTCGGCGGCAGGCGGAACCGGTAAGCTTCCTCGAACCCGTAACCGACATCGGCGAAGAGGAAGGGCGAGGCCCCGCGCTTGGCCTCGATCTCGTAGGAAACCTCGACCCAGCCTTCCGGCAGGAAGCGCCAGGGCGAGCCGAGAATCAGCTGCGGGTTCGGCTCGGTCGAACGGAAGACGTCGCCGCCGAGGGCCTCGGCATGGATCGCCGAAGCGACATGCATGTCGTGCTTGAGTACCCGCATGGCGCCGAGGGTGCGCAGGAAGAGCCGGTTCATCACCCTGAGCGGCCGGGTGAGTTTCCAGGACCAGGTTCCGGTGATGAAGCGCAATTCGCGGTGGATGCGCGCATTCTCGATATTGAGATCGTGCTGCGCCTGCTTGTAGTTCGCATGCAGGTCCTCGCGCTGGACCATCAGCGAGTGGATCATCCGGTCGCGTTCCTGAAGCCGGGCATCCCGTTCCGCCACCCGGCTGATCTGTTCCGTCGCCCAGTTCTGACGTTCCGCGACCTTGCGGTGCAGATCGACGATCTCCTCGCGCTGTTTCTTCTCGCGCGGGGCGGCCTCGCCGACGATGTCGTCGAAATAGGCCCCGGCGAGCTCCAGTTCCGCGGCGACCAGATCGATGGCGGCGAGAGCGGCGGCATCGTCCGGATCGCACTCCAGTGCGCGACAGGCGGCGAAGACACGGCCCGCCCAGCGCGAGAGTGTGGCCGAGCCGTAAAGCTCCCTGTCGTGCAGGGCGAAGTGCCTGAGGCCGGGACGGATGAAACCTTCGATTTCGGCGCGCGACTCGCCGGTGACTTTGTCGAGCGGAAGGTCGAGGCTTTTCGCCATGCCTTCGATCGTGCCCTGCCAGTCCGCCATCAGCCGGTCGTAGCTGAGGAAGGTGCGGCGTTTGCCTCGGGTGGCGCGCTCTGATTCGATCACGTGGCGCAGCCAGAGCACGAGGCCACGGCCGGTCGAGAGTCCGTCGCGCTGGTGCAGGGAGCGCGCGACCTCGAGCGGATTGCGCTGCATGATCACATAAACCGGCTCCGCGCCGAACTCTTCCAGCACGGGCTCCCAGAGCGGCATCAGGCGGCACATCCGGGGGTCCTTGATGCCCCAGAGCTTCGCGCCGGCAAAATCCTTCTCGAGGAATTCGAGGATCGTCCTTCGGGCCTTCTCCGCCGCTTCCGTTCCGGTCCAGCCGGCTGGCAGCGCTCGCGGATCGTCCCAGAACATCTCAAAGTCGGTCAGCAGCTGCTCGTCGGTGACGACGGTGTCGAGATGTTCCCAGAAGCCGGTTTCGTTATTGCCTTCGACCGGCGGCAGCAGGTTGTCGCTCAGCTCGACACCGAGAATGTTGCAGACCCGGGTCAGCGCTGACGTCCCGCTGCGGTGCATGCCGAGGATGACGACCGCGGTCGAGGTCTTCTTTTTCTTGGACGGGGACTTCGCTGCCATGAATCGGGGACTCGCTGCGTGTTCTGTGTCGCCTGTTCGCGTAATCGGTCGCTTGGATATCATAAAGCTCGCGGTTCCGCGATATTGGCCGGCACGGGTGAGCTAACCGGCGCCTTCACGTCGCGTAGCCGAAGCGTGTCAGCGCTTTGGAGCCGATTTCGCTGAGGCTGCCCTTCTCTCGATCGGGAAGCCGATTCCAGCGGCCGACGGACTCCGGTATCCGGATCACCGCTTCGGCGGCCGATCCGACCTGGCCGGCAAGGTCCCCCTCCAAACCGCTGGCGATGAGAGCTTCCATCAGGGTTGCGCGCGGTGCCGCGCAGAGATCTTCGAACCGAATTCGCGCGTAGCGCTTCCCGAGAATGCGCTCGCCCCAGTCCGCGACCTGCATGTTGGCGGTCGCCCAGAGGCGGATCGCGTTTTCGGGGCTCTCGCCGCTATAGGTTTCACCGAAGAGGGCGTCGTAATGCTTGTTCGGCTGGTTCTGATTGTCGCTCAGTGCCATGTCGCGGCCGTCCCGGACAAGATGCAGGAAACGCATGCCTGGGCAGGCGTCTGCTACGATCGGCAGAACGTACATGCTGCGAGGATTCTTCCAACCCCAGTTCGACGCATTCCGCGGCAGTTCGCGCGTGTACTGCTTGAGAGCGGCGCGAAAATCTCTGATCGCCGCTGAGCGCACACCGTCGCTCAGGTCATCGAGACTGTAGTCGAGAGACCGGGTTTCGCGCAGGACCGGATTGATGTTGGCATCGAGGAACGGTTCGAAATCCATCGCGTCGCCGGCATGGTTCAGCCGCTCTCCGACGAAGAAGCCTGCTTCTTTGAGGGCGCCGTGCAGGGCCCGGGTCCCGGAGCCGCCGGTGGCTCCGATCAGCAGCGGACTGGTCGTGTCCGGGTGGGAAAACAGGTTCTCGAACAGCTTGAAAAGCACACCGACTCCTGCACCTTGAAAGGTGCGACATCACATGAAGCGCTTTGATATTCCAAGGTCCGGCGCTCCGCCAAGCTGTAATTTACACCTTCACCTGCCGAAACCGATCCGATATAAGGCGATGAAGACAAACCGCACATGACACTGTGGATTTTGGATCGATGGGCAAGTATCTCGACGACCTTTGGAATGATCTTGAGCAGACTTGGGATCTCGCCATGCAGGTGAACGATCTCTCCGAGCAAGAGCGCTCCGACGTCTCGGCGGCATGGGAAACCTATTTCAAGCCGGCCGATCTGGTCGATGTCGCCCGCACCGAAGGCGAGGGCCAGACTCCGCCGACTAAGATTTTCTGCACCAACATCTACGGGCTGCAGTTCAATCCGGAGACCAAGTACTGGGTCCCGTTCCGTCACGGCGATATCGACTTGGCGAAATTCACCGAGGATTGAAGGCCCGATCACCCGGCCTTTTCGACTAAAAATCAATAACCAAGACCAGAGACTTCATGTTTCGCTTCGGCGAATCATGTATGGTATTGATTGTCTTTGAGCCAAAAGCCGCGTGAAAATTCGCGCGGTTGTGTCCGGATGGTCGTACCGAGGTGATTTCATGGCAGGGGCGGATCAGCCCGTAACCGTCAACCGGTTGATGCGAGCCTGCTACACGGCGCTGTTCTCCGCCGGCGTGTTCAGCTTTGCCGTCAATCTGCTGATGCTGACCTTGCCGGTCTTCATGTTCCAGGTTTTCGACCGGGTGCTGGCAAGCCGCAGCGAAGCGACGCTGTTCCTGCTGCTCGGGATTGCCGGTTTCGCGCTTGCGATCCAGGCCACGCTCGACACCATCCGGGCCTATGCCTTCGTTCGCATCAGCGGCTGGATCGACCGTCGCATTGGTCCGCTCCTGCTTTCTTCCATCATAACCGACGCGCTTGACCGCGGCAGCCAGCCGAACAGCAATCCGCTTCGATCGCTGAGTACCTTGCGCATGTTTCTTACCGGGCCCGGCATGCTGACCATGCTGGACGTGCCGTGGGTCCCGGTCTTTCTCGCGCTGATTCTCTGGATCAACCCGGCCATGGGACTTGCCGCGGCGATCGGTGCGATCGTCATGTTCACGCTCGGGGTTATCAACGACCGGATGACGCGACCGGCGCTGAACGCGGCGCAGGAATTTTCCTCCAAGGCCTACTCTGCCGCCGAATCCGCTGTTCGCAATGCCGCTGTCGTCGAGAGCATGGGCATGCGGCGCAACATCATGGGGCGCTGGCACCGCGAGAACGAGCAGGTCCTCAGCCTGCAGGGGCGGGCGAGCGACCGGGCCGCGATCCTTGCCGCCATCTCGAAATCCGCCCGCATGCTCCTGCAGATGGTGATCATGACGGTGGCCGTGTTGCAGATCATCAACCCGGAAGTCGACATGACACCGGGCATGATGATCGCCTGTTCGCTGATCCTCGGCCGGGCGCTGCAGCCGGTCGAAATGGCGATCGGGCAGGCGCGCCATCTGGTCGAGGCGCTCTCTGCCTATCGCACCATCGAAACGGCGCTGGTCAATGCCCAGTCCGGCATGCGGCGGATGGAGCTGCCCGCGCCGAAGGGCCATCTGGTGCTCGAGGGCGTCGGATATCAGCCGCGCGGGGCACCGCGACCGATCCTTCAGCGCATCAGTCTCGAGGTGAAACCGGGCGAAGCGCTTGGCGTCGTCGGACCGTCGGCGGCCGGAAAGTCGACCCTGGCGCGTCTGATCGTCGGGGTCGAGAAACCGCATGTCGGGCATGTACGCCTCGACGGTGCCGATATCTACAACTGGAGCACCGAGAGCCTC